>JASHTZ010000190.1 GCA_030040295.1 Terriglobia bacterium
CCGCCCACGGTCAGCACGGCGCAATGAATGTTCTTGAGGTGTGGCGCGAGATTGCGCGTCTTCCAGTAGTCGTCGTAGGTGTCGTGGTTCATCTGGTCGGTCCAGAGAAAATTCTGATTGTGCAAGTAGCTCGTGTTGGAATTGGAGAGCGGTCCCATTTTCAGATAGAACTCGTAGGCATTCTGCGTGCCGAAATCAAATGGGACGCCGGCGGTTGGAGGCGTAGGATTTTCCTGGGGCTTGAACCCCACATAAAAACCGAAATTCGCGTCCAGCATAAATGCTCCGCCGTGATACGAATCGTCACCCATGAAAAGGTTTGTCATCGGAGCCTGCGGCGAGGCGGCTTTGATGGCCGGATGGGAATCGATGATGCTTGCCGAAGTGTAGAACCCCGGATAGGAGATTCCCCAGATTCCCACCTTGCCGTTGTTGTTGGGAATGTTGTGCAAGAGCCACTCGACGGTGTCGTACATGTCGGAGCTCTCGTCTACGTCTTGCTTGCCATGCTTTTCGTCAATGTGGGGGCGCATTTCAACGAATGTGCCCTCCGACATGTAGCGGCCGCGCACATCCTGATAAACGAAAATGTATCCGGAGCGCGCGAAGGCCTCCGACGGCCCGAGCGTGGGGCGATAATGGTCCTCGCCGTAGGGCGCCACGCTGTAAGGCGTGCGGTCAATCATGAAGGGATATGAAACGGAATTGTCCTTGGGCACGTAAACCGCGGTGAACAGGTGCACACCGTCGCGCATGGGGATGCGGAACTCATACTTGGTGTAATGCTCGCGGATGTTGAATTCTTCCGGGGGCCTCGCCTCGGGCCTCCCTTGAGGCCAGGCCTGGCGCAATATACCGGTGAGCGAAATTATAAGAAGTAGTGCGATTCGTGAACGCATCCAAGGCCCTCCATCCGGGGGTTTGCCCCGTCGCGCGAGTCTGCTGAATCGCCGGCTACTTTATCTGAGGGAGGCTTGGTAAAGCAAATGGCGAGGGGTCCGACCTGTAGCGGCAGTCTGCCAGCGTCGACGGCGGTCATAGACCGCCGCTACAGCGGAGCTACTCCGTGGAACTGCAAGTCAGTTTGGAGAAGCCTATGATACTTCGCGACAAATCTCCGCGGTGTGTGATATCTTTCCCCGACTTTTTCGTGTCGCCTCGGCAATCAATAAATTAGGCGCCGGCCGCTAACCTATGGCTTCCAAGCGCATCCGCTGGTGGATCGTCTGGACGTTGTTTGGCTCCACGGTGGTGAATTACATCGACCGACAGACGTTCTCCGTGCTCGCCCCGGTGATTTCGCACGAGCTGCACTTCAGCCACACGGACCTTTCGCACATCATTTCTGCATTCCAATTTTCATATGCGGGAATGTGGCTGATCGGAGGCGTGATGCTTGACGTTGTGGGCACGCGGCTGGGGCTTTCGCTCGCGGTGATCTGGTGGTCAGCCATCAGCATGCTTACCGGCCTGGCAAGCACCGTTTCATCCTTCGGCGCATTTCGATTCCTTCTGGGAATCGGCGAAGGCTGCAATTGGCCGGGAGCCAGCAAGACCGTCGCCGAGTGGTTCCCAGCCCGGGAGCGGGGCGTGGCGGTTGCCATTTTCGACAGCGGCTCAAGTGTGGGTGGCGCGCTGGCTGCGATCATCGTCCCCTGGATCGCGATCGCGTTCGGGTGGCGCTATGCCTTTGTACAATCCGGGATTTTGGGAATCATCTGGCTGGTAGCTTGGTTGACCGTTTATCATCCGTTGGACCGCCATCCGCGCGTGAGCACCGAGGAACGCGCGCTGATCGCCGCAGGACGCGATACTGCGCCGGAATCCTCGCAAAAAGGCCTGCGCCGATGGCTGGATTTGCTCAAGCAGCCGAACACCTGGGGAATTGTTCTCGGCCGCTCGCTCACCGACCCCATCTGGTGGTTCTACGTCTTCTGACTCCCGCAATATCTGAGCGACGCGCGGGGGTTCAGCCTGAAGCAGATTGCCGCCTTTGCCTGGATTCCCTTCGTAGCGGCAGACATTGGCAATTTTACCGGCGGCCTGGCTTCCGGATTCCTCATCCGTCAAGGCATGCCCGTCGTTCGCGCACGCAAGTGGGTGTGCGTCGCGAGTTCGCTGCCGATTCTTGCGGGAATTCCCGCGGCAACCACACATAATCCCTACTTCGCCGTCATCCTGATCAGCATCGCCGTTTGGGGATACGCGAGTTGGTCAACCATGGGCCTCACCTTCCCTTCCGACCTCTTCCCGCAGGATGTCGTGGCCACCGTGACCGGCGTCAGCGGTCTGGGAGCGGGTCTGGCCGGTGCCGCTTATACGCTACTGGTGGGATGGCTTGTGGATAAATTCTCGTATTTTCCTGCATTCTTTCTGGCGGGAACCGTGCCGCTGCTGGCCACCGTCTGTGTGCTTGCGATCATCCGCGCTCCACAGCACGCACGTGTAGAGCAAGCAGTTCGTTGACTGAGTCGCGTTACCGAATATAATGCCTGTGCATGAGCGAAGCCACCTCAGCCAAGTCCTCTGCAAACACTGACCGGCGATTTCTCGTCACCGGTGCCACGGGATTTATCGGCGCATGGATCGTCAAGCAGCTTGTGGAGCGTGGCGACCGGCCCTGGATATTCGATATCGACACGAATTCCTCGCGCCTGGCGGCGCTGCTGACGCCGGAACAGATGGCGTCCGTTCAAGTCATTCAAGGCGACATCACGCAGCTCAAGGATGTTGAACGCGCCGTGGCGGATCACGGCATCACCCATGTGTTTCACTTGGCGGGAATCCAGGTTCCCTTTTGCGCTGCCGATCCTTTGCGCGGCGCGATGATCAACGTGGTGGGAACTTTGAATGTGTTCGAAGCCGCCCGGCGCCGCCGCGACTTGGTTCGGAGCATCGTGTACGCCAGCTCCGCTGCCGTCTTCGGCCCGGAAGAAGTTTACGGTGGTGGCACCGTGCCGGAAGGCGCTCCGCTCCTCCCGGGGACGCATTACGGGGTTTTCAAACAATGTAACGAGGGTAATGCCCGCGTTTATTATCAGGATAATGGACTTTCGAGCGTAGGACTCCGTCCCGGGGCGGTCTACGGTGTGGGCCGTGACCGCGGGATGACCTCTGGCCCCACCAAGGCCATCAAGGCCACGGTGGTTGGCCGGCCTTATACGATTCGCTTTGCGGGAGGGGTAGACCTGCAATACGTTCGCGATACCGCGCGCATTTTTCTGCGCTGCGCGGAAGCCGGCCTGAGCGGCGCCAAGGTTTACACGCTGCGTGGCGACGTGATGCAGGTGCGCGACTTCCTGAATTGCCTTGGAGAAATTTTGCCCGCCTCGCGGGCGCTGGCGAAGGCGGAGGGCAATGCGCTGCCTGTCTCGTACGATTTTGATGATAGCGCCCTGCAGCACGATCTACCCGGAGTGCCTCGAACGCCGCTGGCGGAGGGAATTCGCGAAACCGCGGCCATCTTTGAGCGCCTCCAACGGGCGGGCGCGCTGGATACCACGGATTTGGATACCTAACAGGTTATAATCGGAGCTGCCGGAATGCCGAAGCATAACGACCCTGAACAAAATCCGCCGCTCTTTGCCCCTGGGAACTTGGCGCCGTTTTTCCTGGTCACCGCCCTCTTTTTGTTTTGGGGCATTCCGAACAACTTGAATGACATTCTCATCAAGCAGTTCATGAAGTCATTCGAGCTGACGCGCGTCAAGGCGGGCCTGATTCAGTTCGCCTTTTACATCGGATATTTTCTGGTGGCTGTTCCCGCGGCTTTGGTCATGAAGAAATATGGCTACAAGGCTGGATTAGTGATTGGTCTATTTCTGTACAGTGCCGGGGCATTTTTATTCTGGCCGGCGGCGGTGGTGGGCAAGTATGGATTCTTTCTCTTCGCATTGTTTGTCATCGCCAGCGGGGCGTCGTTCCTTGAAACCGGCTCCAATTCGTTCATCGCACTTCTGGGCGACCCGCGGACTTCCGAGCGCAGGCTCAATTTCTCCCAAGCATTTAATCCCGTAGGTGCGGTCACGGGCGTTCTGGTGGGAACCATCTTCATTTTTTCCGGCGTCGAATTGAATAAGAACCAAATTGCGGCGTACAAGGCCGCGGGAACTTATGAAGCCTACCTGCGCGGCGAAACGCTTCGCGTGGTCACTCCCTATCTCGTCCTTGGCACTGTGATCTTCGTTTGGGCGCTGATCATTTTGATGACCAAGTTTCCCAAGGTCGCCGAAGAAGCCGAGCCTGATGATGCCCGCTCGCACGGCCGCGCCGGCGAACTCCTCCGCCATCCCCACTTTGTCAAAGGTGTCGTCGCCCAGTTTCTCTATGTGGGAGCTCAGGTCGGAACCTGGAGTTACTTCATCCAATACATTCAGGATTACACGCACCAACCGGAAAAGGTTGCGGGTTATTTTCTCACCGGCACGCTCGTCGCCTTCGGAGTCGGCCGATTCACGGCCACCTACCTGATGAAATTCATCGCGCCGACGCGCCTTATGGGAGTCTTTGGCATCATCAATACGCTGTTGGTGGCGCTGGGAGTCTTGTTCCCCGGCTGGGTCGGCGTGGGGGCTGTGTTCCTCACCAGCTTCTTCATGTCGCTCATGTTCCCCACGATCTTTGCGCTGGGCATCAAGGAGCTGGGCCCGAACACCAAGCTGGGTGGTTCGATCATCATCATGTCGATCATTGGAGGGGGCTGCGGTCCGCTCGCGATGGGGTTGATTTTTAAGTGGACCCACAGCATGGCGTGGGCCATGCTGGTACCGATGCTCTGCTACGTCTTCATAGCTTACTACGCGTTCTACGGGTCGCGCGTGCGCGCCTCGGAATTGGAAGCCGTCCGCGCGTAGTGGATCGTCAGGAATCATATGCAACCACTGGAGCTCGAAGAAGTCGCAATCGTGATCCGCCTTGAGAAAGACAACGTGGCCGTGGTCACGGCGGATTTTGTCGAAAAAGGCACGCCGCTGAAGCACGAGGGCCGGATCCTGACCATTTCCGGCCGCACTCTGCGCGGGCAGAGTTTCGCGATAAAACCCATCAAACGCGGCGAGCCTTACATTACCCTGGGCGATCCCATCGGACTCGCTTCGCGCGCGGTGCGGCCCGGCGAACCCATCGACTCCACCAATCTCCACTCCCGGCTTCCGCGCCTGACTCCTCGCTACAAGGACAACCCGCGGCGGGCAGCGATTGATCCCGCGCTTTCATCGCTTAACTTTGATGGTTACGTTCGCCCGGACGGTGAGGTGGGAATTCGCAACCTCGTCGGCATCGTAACCTCGGGAATGTGTTCCTCGACGGAGGTCCGGGAAATCGCCTGGCGCGCTCAACATGAAATTTACTCTCGCGAAAAATTCCCCAACGTGGATGGCGTTGTGCCCATCATCCACGAATCGGGATGCGGAATGCCCGACGGCGAAGCGGTCACGATTTTGAATCAGTTGCTGGCCAACACGTTGCGCCATCCCAACCTGGGAGCGGCGGTCTACATTGACCTGGGGTGCGGCAAGACTTGCGTGGAATGCTCAGTGCCTTTCTTTCAGAATTCCGTCCCTGACTACAACCGCCGCGTAGTGAACCTGACCGTTCAACAGTTGGGCGGAAGCGAAAAGACCGTTGAGCGCGGGCTGGAAGTGACGGAGAAGCTTTTGCATTTCGCTAATCAATCAAAGCGCCAGCCGGTTCCGATATCCAAACTGATTGTGGGCACAGAGTGCGGCGGTTCGGACCGGTGGTCAGGCGTTACGGCCAATCCTGCCGTCGGCGTCGCCGCGGACATGTTTGTGAAGGCAGGCGCGGCGGTTTTCCTTCCGGAAATTCCCGAGCTCCAGGGCGCAGCCATGCTCGACCTTGTGCAGCGCGCACGCACGAAAAAAGTAGGACACAAGCTAATGACTGCGCTCAAGCGCTACGAGGCTTACGTTCGCAAGTTTGGTGACTACTTCAGCGAAAACCCCTCGCCCGGGAATATCAAGGGCGGGCTGTATAATATTTATCTCAAATCCACCGGCGTGAAGGCCAAGGGCGGAACGTCCGTCGTCGAGGACTTGATTGAATACGGCGAGTGGCTTGGCGACCGCAAGGGCCTCTTTGTTCTTTACACGCCGGGCTACGACCACATTTGCACGCCCGCGCTGTTCCTGAGCGGCGCGCAGGTGGCGCTGTTCACTACGGGACGCGGAACGGGCATCGGCTGCGCCCTCGGCCCCGTGATGAAAATCGGTTCGAACCCCCACCTTGCCCGCACTTACGCCGATCTCGACATCAATGCCGGAACCGTTCTCGAGCGGACCGAAACGCTTGAAGAAGTCGGGCGGCGAATTTTTCAGGAAACCCTCGACGTTGCCTCCGGGCGCAAACTGACTCGCGCCGAACAAATCGGCTTTCACCACGAATTCAAGATTTGGGAATCACTGTGGCCGGCGCTGTAGTGCTCAAGCACTTGTCCAGGGGTCAGCCAAATGCCGTCCTATGCGCCTGCCGCACGATTACTGCCGCGATGAACCCATCCATCGCGTGGAGATCGGGGCGGGTGCGGAATAATCCCTTCGAATCGAAGAGCGAAGCCAGGTGAGGGTAAAGCTTGGTGAGCTCGCCCGCACCGAGGGCTTGAAACTCCGGCGATTCGCTCAGTGTATTTTCCACAACTTGCGCGTTTTCTTCCGGTTCGAGGGAACAAGTGGCATAAACCAATCGCCCGCCGGGCGCCAGCACCGCAAGGGCATTCCGCAGCATCCTCGTCTGCAAGTCCGCCAGCCGCGTGATGTCCTGAGAGCAGAGGCGCCACTTGATTTCCGGATTCCGCCCCAGCGTGCCCGTGCCGGAACAAGGCGCATCGAGCAGAATCCTGTCAAACCTTGTCCTGAAAGGCAGTT
>JASHTZ010000191.1 GCA_030040295.1 Terriglobia bacterium
GCCAACCTGACCCTGCATCCGTGGGGCTACGTTTTCCCCGCGCTTGCGCTCTTCGGGCTCGTGGGCATGGCGTGGTTCATGCGTCAGCAGGACGATTTGAAAAGCTTTCTCGCCTCTTGCGCCTACATCGCGGGCATGTTGACCAGCGTTGTCTTCGGACTCTATCCGCTGGTTCTGCCTGCCAGCACCAATCCCGCTTACTCGCTCACGATTGAGAACGCCAAGGCCGGCGACTACGGCCTGCGCATCGGCCTGGTGTGGTGGATCATCGGCATGGCCCTGGTGACAGGCTACACGATTCACGTCTATCGAAGCTTCGCCGGCAAAGTGCGCGCCGATGCATCTGAAAAGGGATATTGAATTTGCCGGTTTTTCTCTGTGAGCCTCTGCGCCCTCCGTGGTGATGTCTTTTCGTGACCTCGAACCCGCCTCGGCGGCACCGCTTTGCTTTTCGCCGGCTTGCCTGCGGCGTTTCGGCCGGAAGCGAGCTTCCGGCGGCAAAGCGGCAGCTTCGCGGCCGCACTCCATACCGCCCTGCATCCTGCTGATCGGAATTTTTCGGGCGAGTGTAGAATGGGGGGCGGGCGAATAACAAATTCTTGAGGGGGCCTTATAGCATCATGCCGAATCGCAGGGAATTCATTTCGGGTTTGGCCGGTGCGGCGGGACTGGGTCTTGCTTCCGGGAAATTTCCGCCGACGGGGCCGGCAGGGAAGAAACCGAACATTGTCTTCTTTCTGGTTGACGATCTGGGTTGGGGAGATCTGGGCTGCTACGGCGACACCTTCCACGAAACGCCCAACATTGATCGACTCGCGAAAGGGGGGCTGAAATTCACCAACGCCTATGCTGCCGCGCCCGTCTGCTCGCCCAGCCGCGCGGGGATTCAAACCGGCAAGGCTCCGGCGCGGCTGGGCCTGACGCAATGGATTCCGGGAACCATCTACCCGCACAAGAAATTGCTGGAAGCGCCCACGCCCACCCACCTGGATTTGAGCGTTCCAACCATCGCGCGCCTGCTGAAGCGCGAGGGATACCAGACCGCGGCAATTGGAAAATGGCACTTGGGTGGCGAGGGATATTTGCCCGAGAATTTTGGCTATGACATTAACATCGCAGGCGACCAGCACGGCTCGCCCGGCCCGCCCAATCATTACTTCGGACCGTTTCATTACCACAACCTGACGGGATACACCGACCACGATTATCTGACGGAGGTATTAACCGAAAAATTTGAGCAGGTCATCACGCAAGCGGCTTCCAAG
Organism: Terriglobia bacterium; assembly: GCA_030040295.1. GTDB lineage: Bacteria > Acidobacteriota > Terriglobia > UBA7540 > UBA7540 > Bog-366. The sequence continues at coordinate 1,266 of JASHTZ010000191.1, forward strand.
GGTCCCTTCTTTCTCTACATGGCAGAATATGCCGTACACATTCCTTTGCAGGCCCGCCAGGCCATGATCGAAAAATACCGGCGTAAAAACGGCGGCAGGGATGAGCCCGATCCCGTCTACGCCGCAATGGCCGAGACCGTGGATACCGCTCTCGGCGCGCTGCGGGCCACCTTGAAGCGCTCCGGCGTTGAAGACAATACCATTATTATTCTGACTTCCGACAACGGCGGCGTGGGGTTCCAATACCGGAACCTCCATCGCATCGCCGACAACGGCCCATGGCGGGCCGGCAAAGGCTTCCTTTATGAAGGCGGTATTCGCGAGCCATTGATTGTTCATTGGCCGGGTATTACCCAGGCGGGCGCGGTGTGCGGCGTTCCGGTGACGGGCCTGGATTTTATGCCCACGATTCTGAGCATAGTGGGGGCGGGCGCGGCGACTTCTCCGTGTGATGGGCTCGACATCAGCGGATTATTTCGCGGCGGGCAATCGCTCGACCGCGAGAAGCTCTACTGGCATTACCCGCATTACAGCGACCAGGGCGGCACGCCGTCGGGAGCCATTCGGCAGGGCGACTGGAAGCTTCTCGAGTTCTTCGAGGACGGCCACGTGGAGCTCTATAACCTCGCGCTTGACCCGGGCGAGCAATACAACTTCGCTTCGAGCTTCCAGGACAAAGCCGGAGAAATGCTCGAGGATTTGCGCAAGTGGCGCGAGAGCGTGAATGCGCGCATGCCAACACCCAATCCGGAATTCAATCAAGCCCAAGCCGGTCTGCGAATCGGCCCGCCGGGATGCAGTTGGGATCCAGTTTCAAATTGTTTGGAGGATTAAACAGCCCTGTAGCGCGGGTGTTCTCAGCCGTGTTCGAATCGCGGGTGGGGGCACCCGCGATTCAGTTTGGGTACGCCTCGCACGTGGCATGGCGCGCGAGACATCCGCGCCACGAAATGCGCGCTACTGCACGTCTGAAACCTTGCCGTTCACGAAGGTGACTTTCAGGTCTTTGTAAACGTAGATCTGCTTCGCTCCCAGGTTCACCATCTTATCCGGCTGGCCAAGGGCGGCGACCACTTGATCGATGGTTTGGCCGATCTGGATGGAGACAGGCTGCGCGGGCGCTGCTGCGGGTGCGGCGGCAGGTTGCTGCTGGTCGGCCGCAGCGGGCTGCTGCGCCTGCTGACCGGCATCCGGCGCGGAGTTATCGATCTGGAAGACTTCGCCGATGGTGTCCTCGATCTTTGAGACGTCGCCTTTTTCAAGGAATCCCTGAGCAAATTGAAAATCCACTTCCGCCTTGTAATAGGTGGGCGGATTGGTTTGATTGCAGGTGTCGCAGGCAACCACGTCGAAGACGACCTTTTCGTTTTTCACGTCCACGTTGAGGTTTGCGGGGTAAACCTTTTCGCCCTTGTTGAAAAAGCGCGTGCTGGAGGTATCGGGAGCGTTGGCGTTTCCGCCTCCGGGAATGTGGCTGGTGATCGCGCCGAAGCCATGAAGGCCTCCCTGCTTGCGTCCCTGCACGCACCACCCGCTGGGAGGTTTGAGCGCTCCATTCTCATACTTAGCCGGGCAGGGTTTGGGGCTGCTCGAGGGAACACCCAGCACTCCGCCCTTCTGGATCGCCAGGACTGTGCCTTCCTCGAGCACCGTCGGGCCGTTTGAATCGGTCCCCATCTTCACCATTTTGTACTGCGCCTGAAGCTGCTCCAGCACGGTGGGGGCGCCCGCTGCCGGGGCTGGGGCTTGGGCATCCTGTGCCATGGCAAGCGAGCACGGAATGGCCGCTGCCGCCAGCAAAGCAATTGCAGAAAGAATCGACTGGGGTTTTCGTCTCATGCGAATTGGCCTCCTGCGGAAATGGGTGCTGCTGTTTGCCGCGCCGTGCGCGCGCGGGCCCGAAGACTAAATGGAAGCAGGGCGCGCGGGCGGTGTGTCGCTCACCAGGGTTGCCTGACGGTGACGCTGCACGTTCGCCCGCGGCTGCGAGTATTCATTCTGAAATTGCCGAACCTGAAACAGACTATTGCTGCACCTGCGCCTCGGTTTGGTCAGCCTGCTGTTGCTGCTGCTGGAGCTGGTCCGCGGCGCCCGAATCCGGAGGCGGGGCCGGCACGTCACCCGCCGTCGTTGTGGTGTCAGGAGCGGCGGGCAGGCCATTCTTGCCGGAATCGCTGGCCAGTTTACCCAGTCCGGAATCCATCTGCTCGTGGAAGTGGTTGTGCATCTCCTGGAGATCGTTCACTCCCACCACGACCGTCTGTCCGGCGGCGCAATCACCCTTCTTGCTGCTCTGAACGCTGGCATTCACGTTCTGGTTGGCGTCCGGAGAGTCCGTCAGGCGCATCAGCACGTCGCCCCCGGTCAGGCCGCATTCCTGGTTTGCTGCGGTGGTGACGTCCAGCGCGCTGGCCACTACGAAAACGCGCTCGGAGGGATTCAGCGCGTCGGGAACCTCTCCGGCGGCGGGCGCAGGGGCCGGCGCAGCAGGAGCTCCGGGTTGAGGATTGTTCTGCGCCGCTGCAGCTTGTTCGGCGGCAAGCTGGGCCTGGACCTCATCGGCGATCGCTTGCTTCACTTCCGGGGTGAGCTGGGTTTGCTGGGTGTTATCCGCCGGTCCAGGAGCAGGCGGCGGGGGCGCGGGCTGGCCCGGAGGCGGACCTTGTGCAGCCATCGCCTGCTGTTGGCCCGCTTCCACTCCCGCTTGATAGGCGGCCTGCAGATTTGACGCGATCATGTAATCCGTAAGCCACAGCCCGGCGGTTGCATACACCGGGTAAGGCGTGAACCATCCGTGATAAACGGCAAACCAAGGTGCGCCCGCCCAACCCCAAACCGCGGGGCCGTAAAAGACCGGGTGAAACCAGGGGTGATAGGCCCAGCCGTAAAACCCCGGGTGGTAGAAGCGGCCTGGAACGTACCCGTAGTAGTGGTAGCCGTGATAGTCGTAGCCCCGGTAAACGCGTGAGTAAGCGTGTCCGTCACGCACGTACGTGCGCGCATAGTATGACCTGCCTCCACGGACCATGTAGGCGCGCTGCACGTAGCCGCCATGCCGCCCATCGTTCATGATCACACGGCCGTTGCGCTCCGATCTTATCGTGCGTCCGCCGTGGATCCCGTGGTTGATATCCATCCCGTTGGCGTGAATTGAAGCGACTCGGCCGTTGGCGCGCGTCGTGACGGAAGCCCTGCCCCCGCCGGGTAAAGTGCGGGTGGTCGTCATATGCCCAGCCGGCCCTCGCATCGCTCCGCCTGCTGCCGGCCGGCCCGCCATGGTTGACCCCGGCCTCGCGCCAGCGCCGCCGGGGCGAGCAGCTGTCATACCGCCCGGCCTCGCCGTGGTGGTCGTACGCGTTGTGGTGGTGCGAGTGGTTGTGGTTGTGCGTGTCGTCGTGTTCGTCCTCGCCGGCGTGGAAGACTTTGCAGCGGGCTTCGCAGCCGGC
>JASHTZ010000192.1 GCA_030040295.1 Terriglobia bacterium
ACGAGGTCCTTGATGCCGCGTTCCGTCGGTGCGGCGTCTTACGCGTCCAGAATATTTCTGACCTCTTTTATATGGCGGAGGTACTCTCGAAGCAACCGCGTCCCAACGGTCCCCGGCTCGCGATTCTGACCAACGCCGGGGGCCCTGGCGTTCTGGCTACCGACGCCCAGATCGGCCAGGGAGGGCAACTGGCAGAACTCTCAAGCGAGACGGTTGAGGCACTCAACCGGATACTTCCGCCCCATTGGAGTCATGGCAATCCCATCGATGTTCTGGGGGATGCAAGTCCCGATCTTTACACTCAAGCCGTCGAAGTAGTATCCCGGGACCCGAACAGCGACGGCCTCTTGGTGGTTCTTGCCCCGCAGGCCATGACCGATCCGACGCAAACTGCTGAGCGTCTCAAGCCCCACGCCCGGCTCGACCGTAAACCAATCCTGGCGAGCTGGATGGGCGGAGTGCAGGTAGCCGCAGGCGAAGCGATTCTCAACGCCGCCAACATCCCCACCTTCCCTTATCCGGACACCGCCGCCCGCGCCTTTCACTACATGTGGCGATACAGCTACAACTTGCGTGGGCTGTACGAGACGCCTCATCTCGCGGCGGAAGGCGAGCGAGAAGCGCACGATCGAGTCTTGGCCGAAAATGTGATTCAAAGCGCGCGCGCCGGAGGGCGTTCGCTCCTGACCGAGGTTGAATCGAAGCAAGTGCTCAAAGCTTACGGCATTCCTATCGTCGAAACGCGTGTTGCCAGAGGTGAGGAAGAGGCGGTCAAGCAGGCCACCGAAATTGGTTACCCCGTCGTTCTGAAGCTTTATTCTGAAACGGTTACGCACAAGACGGATGTTGGGGGCGTGCAACTCAACTTGGAGGATGAGATAGCGGTGCGTCGCGCCTACCAGGTCATCGAATCGTCTGTCCGGCTTAAGGCCGGCAGTGCAAGCTTCCTGGGCGTCACGGTGCAGCCCATGATCAAGCGGGACGGGTATGAGCTCATCATCGGCAGCACGCTGGACGCGCAATTTGGTCCCGTGCTGCTATTTGGCCTGGGTGGACAGCTCGTGGAAGTGTTTAAGGACCGTGGCCTCGCCCTGCCTCCTCTCAATACAACGCTGGCACGACGCATGATGGAGCAGACCCGGATTTTTGCCGCCCTCCAAGGGGTGCGCGGCCGCAAGCCCGTCGATCTCGCCGGGTTGGAAGAACTCATGGTCCGATTCAGCCAGCTCGTCGTCGAACAGCGTGCGATCAAAGAGGTCGATATCAACCCATTGCTTGCTTCCGGCGAGGGACTTATCGCCCTCGACGCTCGCATCGTCGTTCACGGCCCGGACGTCGATGAACCCCATTTACCCAAGCTCGCTATTCGTCCCTATCCGAAACAATACGTCGGCTCATGGACTACGAAGGACGGCACCCCTCTAACCATCCGCCCCATTCGCCCTGAAGATGAGCCGCTGATGGTGAGCTTCCACAAAACACTCTCGCAGAGCAGTGTTTACATGCGCTATTTTCACGTGCTGCCCTTCGACATCCGCGTGGCTCACGAGCGCCTCACCAGAATCTGCTTCATCGATTATGACCGGGAGGTAGCGCTTGTAGCTGAAAAGACTGATGCAAAGACACACGAAGCGGAAATCATCGGCGTCGGACGATTAAGCAAAATACCGGCCACAAACGAGGGTGAGATAGCGATTGTCGTTGCCGACCACTTCCAGCATCAAGGGTTGGGAGCGGAATTGCTACGGCGCCTGGTCAAGGTCGGTCGTGACGAGAAACTTTTGGGCATCGCCGCTGAAATCCTCTCCGAAAATTATCAGATGCGCCGCCTTTGTGAAAAACTAGACTTCCGGTTTTACCACTCAGAAGGAGATTCAACCGTAAGAGCAGTGCTTGATCTATGAAGGTAGGGTCACGCCATTTGGAAAATCCCCTGTTGTGCCCGGGTACCAGTCATATCACCCGCAAGGGTTTCTGACCTAGATTGGTCATGTGACCGGCCAATGTCATGAGCACCTTCCTCTAAGCGTTCAGTCAGTTCCTTCCTTTTGATAGTAACCCCCTACCGATCAATGGGTTATCAGCCCATCCCGCATTTGGCACTTCCAATGCTATTCGAACGTCATGGGCGCACTAAGTCATTGGATGCGAAGCAGCGCCCTTTGATCGGAGACGTCATGGTAAAGATCGAACGGATTGTTTGTCCCGTGGACTTTTCTGAAGGCTCAGTAAAGGCGTATGACTACGCCTATTCGCTCGCACTACGTTATGGGGCAAAACTGTCGGTCGAACACGTCATTCCCATTTTTGAGTACGGTTTCCCAGCTTTGGACATGTCCGGGTGCTATCCGGACCTTGAGCGAAACGCGGAAACAGAGCTGAAGAGCTTAATCGCCCGCCATCCGGCGAAAGGGGTAGAGATCGAAACGGCGGCATTCCGCGGCTTTGTGCCGGATTCCATTCTCGCTTCTGCGAAGAGCCAATCGGCCGACTTGATCGTCATGGGTACGCATGGCAGGCGTGGCCTTGACCGATTGGTGATGGGCTCGACGACAGAACACGTGCTCCGTAAAGCGTGTTGTCCCGTATTGGCGGTGCGAAATCCAGCCCACGACTTCGTCAATCCAGATTCAAGCACGGAGACAGTTCGGCTTCAGAAGATCCTCGTCTGCACAGATTTCTCAGAGTGTGCGTATGCGGCGACCGACTATGCGTTGTCCCTTGCTCAGGAGTATAACGCAGAACTGCTGATGCTTCATGTGGTCGAAGACCTGCCGGAGGAAAGGAAGGATGTTCTGGTACGCACGGTGGGAGAAAGACTCCAAGGACTGGCGCCACAGGATGCTCGGAACTGGTGCAACATCAAGACCAGGGTGCGGATCGGTAAGCCCTATCAGGAAATCATCCAACAGGCGGTAGAGCAGCAAGCAGACTTGGTCGTTCAGGGTGTCCGTGGTCGAAACGCGCTTGATATGGCAATTTTTGGATCAACAACGCAACGCGTTCTGCAGTTAGGGCCTTGCCCGGTGCTGGCGGTTCACACACCCCACGGAGGTCAAACCGAGGAAGCTCATCTCATCAATGCCGAGAAAAAGGCTTCGGGTAGAACAGCCGCGACCTTTCTTCAAAATTCGAAATGCCCTGAAGAAACCTGAGATCAAGGCACCGGTCTCCAGATCCATGTCACCAGAAGTCAGTTCTCGGAGCGAAAGGATTATGAGCTAACGAGTCTTAGAGGAGTGATTACCATGCTGGTCGCAGAAATGAATCGAGAAGAATGTGAGGACCTGCTGGCGCGGCAGAATCTCGGTCGCCTCGCTTGTGTTCGTGAGAATCAGCCATACATCGTGCCGATCTATTTTGCAACCGAACCCGGTCGACTCTATGGTTTTTCCACGATGGGACAGAAGATCGACTGGATGCGACGGAACCCGCTGGTCTCCGTAGAGGTCGACGAGGTTATTGGCGCGACTCAATGGGCGAGTGTTGTTGTTCAAGGGCGTTACGAGGAGTTCCCCGATACTCCCGAATACGCCGAACCCAGAAGAAAAGCCCAAGCGCAACTTGAGAAGGCCAGATCTCTATGGTGGCAGACCGCTATTGCAGTGGGACAGACTCGAAAGCGTGTCGACCGGGACATGACGGTGTTTTTTTGCATCCACGTCGAGGAAATCAGTGGCCGGCAGAGTTGGCCGGACCCCGTTGAACATAGATAGGTGGGGAGGATCCGGCAATTCAGAGACAAGCTGTCGGCAAACCCTGGAACTCTGTCACGTCTAATTGGCCCCGCGTGTTAAGAAAACCACAAGCTTATGTACATCATTCTTGAGTACGCGATCTGCGTGGGGTTGGTTTTCGTCGCGGGGGCACTTCTGTTCGGAGCCTGTGCCGCATTCCTCCTGATTCAAGAAGTGGTGGGGACATTTGAGATCGCCATCAGTGCCTTGATTCATGACTGCGCGCCAATTGTGAGACCGGCAAGACACTTGAGCATACGCGTCAGATGATAGGATGGACTGAGGTGGAACACAATCCCGCAAATGTTCATAGCATTTATCCTCCTACCCCACT
>JASHTZ010000193.1 GCA_030040295.1 Terriglobia bacterium
CATCAGGGGAGTGGCTGCTTTTCACCGATGCCGACACGGAGCACCTGCCGGGCAGCCTGGTTGAACTCGTGCGGCAGGCCGAGGCTGAGCGCGCCGATCTGCTCTCGATTTCACCAGGGCAGGAAACGCCCACGTGGTGGGAAAAATCCGTTATCCCGATGGTGTTCGTGAAGCTGGCGAAGCTGTTCCGGTTTGAAGAGGTGTCCAATCCCAAGTCGCCCGCGGCCGCGGCCAATGGCCAGTACCTGCTGGTGCGCCGGGAAATTTACCAGAGGAGCGGCGGACACGAAGCGGTGAAGGCGGAAATTCTGGAGGACGTGGAGCTGGCGCGGAAAATCAAACTGCTGGGCGGCAAGTTGCTCTTCCTGCCCGGCGCCCGCTGGGTGCGCACGCGCATGTACCGGACGTTTGGCGCGATGTGGCAGGGTTGGACGAAGAATTTGTTCCTGCTGTATCAAGGAAACACCGGCAAAATGCTCGCGGCGGTGGCATCATTGTGGCTTCTGGATTTGCTTCCGGAGATGGCCTTCGTGGCGAGCTGTGTGGTGGAGGCATCGACGCGCGCCGGGAGGGTGCCGGCTTTGTGCGCTCTGGGATTTTTCCTGTTGGCGGTGGCGCGACAATGGAATTACGGGAGTGCGTTGGTGGATTTGGGGTATGACTCCCTCCTGACCAGTTACCTGCCGGTGGGGGCCGCGCTGCTCGGCGCCCTGCTGCTGAATTCTCTGCGCGTCCATCGCTCCACCGGCTACATCCAATGGAAAGGGCGTCATTACGCCGCGAAAGGGAAGGGATGATTTACGTCACACGCCGTGCGGAATTTTCCGCGTCGCACTTTTATTACAACCCGCAGTTCTCCGCGGAGGAGAATCGCAGGGTCTTCGGCAAGTGCAGCAACCCGCTAGGGCACGGCCACAATTACACGCTGGAGGTTACCGTGGGCGGCGCGATTAATCCTGCCACGGGCATGGTTCTGGACTTGAAGGATTTGAAAAACCTCCTCGAACAGGAGGTGGTTCAGTTGATGGACCACAAATTCCTGAACAAGGAAGTTCCGGCATTTGCGGCAAAAAATCCCACCACGGAAAACCTGGCGATGGAGATCTGGAATTTGCTGGCGCCGAAACTAACTCAGGGCAAACTGCATCGAATCAGGGTGTACGAGACCTCAGACTTGTTTGTAGACTATTACGGAGAGTGATGGTTTATTTGACGCGACGCTATCGATTCTCCGCCGGGCATCGCCTGCACAACGACGCAATGAGCGTGGAGGAGAACCGGCGCATCTACGGGAAATGCAACAACCCCAATGGGCACGGGCACAATTATCTTCTGGAGGTCACGGTAGGGGGCCGAGTCGATCCGGCCACGGGGTTTGTATTTGACCTGGTGAGCCTCGACGGGATTGTGGCCGAGCGCGTGCTGGAGAAACTCGATCACAAGAATCTGAACCTGGATACGGAGAACTTCCGCACGCAGGTGCCGACCACGGAGAATTTGTGCCAAGAGATTTATAAACTTCTGCGCGGGCCGCTGGAAGACGCGGGCGAGGAGCGGGGATTGCAACTGTGCCGCGTGCGGTTGGAAGAGACGAGCTTGAATGTTTTTGAATGTGTTCCCGAGGGCGCCGCGCGCAGACTGATGTAGTCGCGGGAGCGGGCGCTCCGAACCCGGGAGCTGAGGACGGGAAAGGGTGGGGAAATAGGCATGAAGACACACGAGCTGGAAAACCTTGAGGAGATGGAATCGATGGCCACGGCGGACCCGCTGGCGGCTGCCGTGCGCAAAATGATTGTGGAAATCGGCGAGGACCCGGATCGCGAAGGCGTGCTGAAAACGCCGGCGCGCGTGGCGAAGTCCATGCGCTTTCTCACCAGCGGGTACCAGCAGGACATCGACAAGGTGCTGAACGGCGCGCTCTATTCCGTGGCTTATGATGAAATGGTGATAGTGAGGGACATCGAGGTCTTCAGCCTCTGCGAGCATCACCTGCTGCCGTTTTTCGGCCGCTGCCATGTGGCTTACGTCCCCAACGGGAAGGTGATCGGGCTGAGCAAGGTTCCGCGCATTGTGGATGTCTTCGCGCGGCGCCTGCAAGTGCAGGAGCGCCTGACGGTGCAGATCGCCGAAACCATCATGGAGAAGATCAAGCCGCAGGGCGTGGGCGTGATTGTCGAGGCGCGGCACCTCTGCATGATCATGCGGGGCGTGGAGAAGCAGAATTCCCTCGCCGTGACTTCGCACATGCTCGGAGTCTTCCGGGATTGCGAGGGAACGCGCTCTGAGTTTCTGCGCTTGTTAAAGGAGCGGGTGTAGGCAGGTTGCGGGGGCGGGCTTATTGTTCCGGCCGGGGGTCCCACGGCTCAATCAGTTGCGAGGGGGGCATACTCTCCCATATTCCTGAATGGCGTCGCGGTCATCGGGCTCAATTTCCTGAAAGAGAATTCCCATTCCCACTTTCTCCACCGCGTAAGTCACTTGGGCGCGGGCGGTCACAACCTTGTCGAGGTTGTTGAGATTAAATCGCACGGTAATGCAGGATCCCTCGGGGAGCGAGTCGGTGGTTTCGATGAACATTCCGCCCGGGCTGATGTCGCGCGAGAAGGCCAGGGTCATGCACTCATCGCATTGCACCTGGGTGGCGAGCGGAGCGCGCTTCTGCTGCCTGCGGTCGCCGGTTTTCTGATGAATCCATCGCAGGACCCTTTGCCGGTCTTCTTCCCGGATGTCAGTGAAGCCTACTCCTGCGCCTAGCCCTGCCATTAGGTATCGCACGCTGGCCCTAGCTTGAACGAGGGGAATATGCCGGGCGGGGCGGAAACGCACGCCAATAATCTTTTCGGGTTGCAGGTCAATGACCTCCGTCAGAAATAGTCCTCCTCCCCCCAGATTAGTGGCGATGGCGCGCAAATAATCCTCGCCGGCAGCGGTGTATTCCACCGGCAATCGGACCTGGAGGCGCGGATATTTCCGAACGTATGCTCTAGACACGCGGTGCCTTCGAAATTCAGCGGTTCTTGAAGACAGGCTAAACTATAAGGTCGAGATGGCCCCGGTGAAACAGTACTAAAGTACGGGTTGTTTAATTTCTGTCGGGCCGCTCCCGGGCAGTTGCGCTGCCGCCGGCACTGAGGGACCGTTGCAGGTGCAAATGACTCGAAACACGGATTTCTTTTGCCAAAGCCACACGTTCATGTTAATCTTTTTTCGTACATTGAAGAGATGAGAATTGAGGAGAGAACGGATGCCGTTGGCCCGTGAGTCGAAAGCCAGCACGATCGAACGATTTCGAGTCCATACCAAGGATACAGGTTCACCCGAAGTCCAGATTGCTTTGCTCAGCGAGCGGATCAGCTATTTGAATGACCACTTCCGCACCCATCGCAAGGACCACGCTTCGCGGCGTGGGCTTCTGAATATGGTGGGAAGACGCAAGCGGCTGCTGGAATATTTAAGACGGCGCGACCCTGAGGCCTACAAGCAGGTCATCGAAAAGTTGGGCATCCGCAAGTAGTCCGGTGCATAACCTGAAAGCTAGAAGATTTTTGATCGGCGCAGATTTCTTGTCCAAGCGATCCCCTGGATTTCCAGCAGGGATCGCTTTCGTTTTTTGGGGGTCTGTCAACCGGACAAGAGGCTTCCGACCGTTCAACATCCACCTCGATTCGCAGCTTCCTCAATAACCTGCATGCCGGACGGCGGGGTTGTTCGACGCCCCGGTGGACCGATGAGCATGCCATGACCCGCGATTCGGTATTGATAATCGACGTGGATTACCAGGAGGAATTAGATGGAAAAAGTTAGTATTACTTTGGGCTCGAACACCCTTTCGATTGAATGTGGCCGCGTGGCCAAGCAAGCGAATGGCTCTGCTTACGTGCGTTACGGCGATACCGTGGTGCTGGCGACCGCCTGTTCCACCAATCCGAGGGAGGGAATCGATTTCTTCCCCCTTACGGTGGACTATCGAGAATACACCTACGCCGCGGGAAGAATTCCCGGCGGCTTTTTCAAGCGCGAAGGCCGGCCGACGGAGAAGGAAATTCTTACCAGCCGGTTGATTGACCGGCCCGTCCGGCCCCTCTTCCCCGAGGGTTTCAAGGACGAAACCCAGGTGATTGCTCTGGTGCTGTCTGCCGACTCGGAGAACAACCCTGACGTGATCGGGCTGGTGGCGGGGGGGGCAGCGCTCTACCTTTCCGACATCCCGTTTTTCGCGCCGGTGGGGGCGGTGCGGGTGGGCCTGGTGGATGGCCAGCTTGTCACGAACCCCACCTATAGCGACGTCAAGAAAAGCCTGCTGAACATCGTGGTGGCGGGTACGGAAGATGCGATCGTGATGGTCGAGGCGGGGGCGAAAGAAGTTTCCGAGGCCACCATCATCGACGCGATTCAATACGGGCATAGCGAGATTCGCAAGATTGTGGCCGCGCAGAAGGAACTGTTCGCCAAATTGGGGCTGAAGAAACAGGAGTTCAAGGCGCCCGCGCGCGATGAAGCGATGTTCGCAGAGGTGAAAGCCAAGGCCGAATCTGCGCTCCACGAGGCGATGGACACTTCCAAATTTATCAAGTTGGAAAGCCAGCGCAAAATCTCCGAACTGCGTAAAGGCCTTGTAGAGAGCTACCCCGAAGAAGACGAGGCCAAGCGCAAGCTGGCGGCCAAATACTTTGATGAGTTGGAAGAGCGCCTTTTCCGCGACGACGTGGTGATGAAGCGCCAGCGGCCGGACAAGCGAGCCTTTGACCAGGTGCGCCCCATTACCTGCGAGGTAGGAATCCTGCCGCGTACGCACGGTTCGGCGCTGTTTACCCGCGGTGAGACGCAGGCGCTGGTGACGGCGACGCTGGGAACGGCGGAAGATCAGCAGCGCCTGGACGTGTTGGAAGGCGAGGCCTTCAAGCGGTTCATGCTCCACTACAATTTCCCGCCCTTCAGTGTGGGTGAGGTGGGTTTTTTGCGTGGCCCCGGCCGGCGCGAAATCGGCCATGGCGCACTGGCGGAGCGCGCGCTGTTGAGCATGATTCCCGATGAAAAGGAATTCCCTTACACGGTTCGCGTGGTTTCGGACATTCTGGAATCCAACGGTTCCTCTTCCATGGCTTCGGTTTGCGGCGGAACTCTCGCCCTGATGGATGCAGGCGTCCCCATGAAGGCGCCGGTGGCGGGAATCGCCATGGGCCTGGTCAAGGAAGGCGACAAATACGCGATTCTGACGGATATCGCGGGCGCTGAAGATCACTATGGCGACATGGATTTCAAAGTTGCGGGAACCAAGGACGGCATCACCGCGTTGCAAATGGACATCAAGACCACGGGCATTACCCCCCAGATTATGTCGGAGGCGCTTACCCAGGCGCAGGCCGCCCGCCTGCACGTGCTCGGCAAAATGCTGGAGACGCTGTCCGCGCCGCGCGCCAATATTTCCGCTCACGCACCGCGCATCTACGCCATGAAGATCAATCCCGCGAAGATCGGTGAGCTCATCGGGCCCGGCGGCAAGGTGATTCGCGGCATCATTGACCAAACGGGCGTTAAAATTGACGTTGAGGATGATGGCTCAGTGAACGTGGCCGCCACCGATGAGCCGTCCGCTTCCAAGGCGCTCAAGATGATTCGCGACCTGCTGGCAGAGGCCGAGATTGGCAAAACATATCTTGGAAAAGTCGTTCGCCTTGCCGATTTCGGCGCTTTCGTGGAAATCTTCCCGGGCACGGACGGTCTGCTGCACATCAGCGAAGTGGCCGAACACCGCATCCGTGACATTCGCGACGAGTTCAAAGTGGGTGACCAGATTCTGGTGAAAGTCATTTCCGTGGAAGGCAACAAGGTACGCCTGAGCCGCAAGGCCGTCCTGCGTGATCAGCGCGCGAAAGCCGAGGCCAAGCCCGGGCCGGCGAATTAAGCTGCCGGCTTTTCGAAACGAATTTCATTTATACAGAGCGACATAAATTGTAGCGGCGCTCTACGAGCGCCGACCGGCGGTCATAGACCGCCGCTACAGCCAAATGCGCAAACACTTATGTCGTTCCGTACAGTTCAATGCGCAAGCGGGGGCGCGGAAGCGAAATCCGCTCCCCCGTTCTTCTCTTGAATCGAATTTCCGAAAATTCTTTGCGGCGCGGCGCGAGGTTCTGGTAGAATCCGCGCCCAGTTGGTGAAATGCATCCGCAGCAGAAGTCCGCATCATTCAGAGATCGGCCGTGGGACCGCCGATGCGCGCAGGCTCGCGCTGGCAGGAGAAATTGCGCCGGGTTGCAGGGGGTTGATTCATGGGGTACCTCGACAAGCTCGATCTCGACAAGAAACTCGAATCGAAGGGTGAATACGAGGAGCTGCTGGAAGAATACCAATTCAAGCTTCTGAAGCTGCAGCGCAAAATTGTGGAAAAGGGAATTGCCGTTGCTGTCGCCTACGAAGGCTGCGATGCAGCGGGGAAGGGCGGGAACATCAAGCGTATCACGGAGTCACTCGATCCCCGCGGATACGAAGTGCATCCCATCGGCGCGCCCACACCAGGTGAGAAAGCCCATCACTGGCTGCGGAGGTTCTGGCTGCGTCTGCCTCCGCGCGGGCGGATCGGCATATTTGACCGCACCTGGTATGGACGTGTGCTGGTGGAACGCGTGGAAAAGTTCGCTAAGAAGGAGGAGTGGCAGCGCGCCTATGGCGAGATCAATGATTTTGAGAAGACCGTCACTGACGATGGATTGATTCTCGTTAAATTCTGGATTCACATTTCCAAAAAGGAGCAGCTTGACCGTTTCAAGAAGCGCGAAAAGGATCCCTGGAAGAATTGGAAGCTGACAGACGAAGACTGGCGCAACCGCGAAAAGTGGGACGATTACATCGAAGCGCTTGAGGATATGTTTGAAAAGACAGACACCGAATGCGCTCCCTGGACCATCGTGGAAGGGAATTGGAAATGGTGGGCGCGCATCAAGGCGTTGAAGACCGTGGTCAATCGCATTGAGGAGCATTTGTCTTAAGCGTGGAAGGAGCCGCGGGGGGTCGGAAGGGGCCTTTGGCCCTTTACGGCTTGTTGCAACCGCCGAGCCCCATGAACGGTGTTTGCTCATCCTACCGAAGGATATTTAACTCAATCCATTTCCCACAAAGTAATATTTCTATCGCCGTCGTACACGGCATGAGGCGATTGCCGGAAAAGTATTTGACAACAACGGGGGGGCAGCGCGATGGGTAGATCACGTAGAGATTTTCTTACCACGGGAATGGCGGCAGCGGCTGCGGCAGGAGTTCCGAGATCTTCAAAGGCGGAAACGAAAGACACCTTTGTTGACATAATTCGCCCGCCCGATTCTGCGGCGGCTTATGTGGATGGCGTCGGGCGAATTTCCCTATCTGCCTCCGCGCGTCGCTGGCATTCAGGGGACATAGAAGTTGATGTCGAGGAAAAGCAGCAGGGAAAAACCTTATTGATCTCTGTGGCTTCGCCGCGCAGCCCCTTGGAGCGATTGCACCTGCGCTGGTGGGGACGATTGCCGGAAGGTACCAGATTTCTCGGCGATCACTGGGAGCGCTCCTACGGTGACCTGGAGTGGCGCGGCTTCGCGGCGAATCGCGTCATGCCGTGGTATTTCCTGGCGGCGACTGAGCAGGGAACTCACGGCTATGGCGTGAAGACGGGTGCGGCCGCA
>JASHTZ010000194.1 GCA_030040295.1 Terriglobia bacterium
TTGTACAGTGTCACCGATTTTTGCAAATGAATCACCGCGCGCGGCGCGTAGAATTTCCATTTCGGCCGGTCCGGTTTGCACACCGTCAGCCACGCATGCTCTACAACGAAGGTCTCCGCGTCCGTCCGTTCCACCTCTGCCGCCGCAAACGTCAATGGATTCGGGCTGACCAGCACGTTGGGATTCGCAAAATGCTCTGCCTTTATTGTGCCGCGCGCATTTTTGAACGTCCCCGTCTGCTTCTCGAGGTTATAAGTCCCGCTCTCGGCGTCGAGGTGCTCGTTTGCATGATCAAATTGCACGTGTCCTCGCGCGATCGCCACTTTGGTCTGCTGGTTGTATTCCATGTGGTCGGCCCGGAGCGTAACATCCTGATACGAAATCTCTGCGTGCCCCTCCGCCGTAAAAACATCACCGGATTTTCTTTGCGTGTCCGCGCGAAGCGTCAGTTCGCCCTTGCGCGCAGCTGCGCGCGTAAGAGTCTGATTTTGTTGCGGCCCGCGTGCTTGGGCGCCCGTGAGCAGTATAAGAAACAGCGCCAGCAGCAGGCCGCCGCGGCGCATTCCATTGAACCGTCGCGAAGTCTTGGATTCCATCCGAAACGGCATCGTTTTGAAAAGAGCCACAAAGCCTAACATGCGCCGGAAAGCCCGCAAAGAATTAGCGCCAAATTCAACGCCATCGGTTACCTGTTTGGCGAACATCCCTTAAATTCCTGGCTCGAAGCTTATCCGAATTTGGTAAGCTGCCGCAGTCCGCGAATTACGGTCCGCAGCGCAAAACGAACCGGTGATTCAGGTCTGCTCGCAATGTGGTGCTGTTAGCAATCGCGACCTGGAAGTCTGCCCATTTTGCGAAGCGTCCTTCGTCCAGCATTCTTCTTCTCGTCATACAGACGCTCCTGAAGAGCCGGAATGGCGCCGCGAGGTCGCTCGCCGTCTTGAAGTTTACCGCTCGCGCCGCCGTGAAAACGCCTCGCGAGCGCCCGAGCCTGTCCTGCCGTTCGCGGCAGAGCATCCTCCAGCGGTCATCACCACCGCCGTTGCTCCCCGTACCATTGCTCGTCTTAGGCCTGTTCAGCGTGTTGAAATTCACGTGTCTCAGCCGCAGCTTGATTTTTCAGTCGTCGAGGCTCACCGCGTCCATCCCGCCGCAGCTTCTTGTCCGCTAGCGGAGCTGATGGCCCGCCGCGTCGCCGGCCTCATAGATGCGGTCGTGCTCGCGGGCGTGTTGGGCGGCTTTCTGTTGATGTTCCGTTCCCTGGGTGGACAGCTCGAATTCCTCAAAATCAATTTCGCGATCTATGGTGCCATTTTTTTCCTGATTTATTTCCTCTACTTTGGCTTGTTCACACTCTTCTCCGGCGCAACCCTTGGGATGCAGCTCAATGGCCTTTCGGTGGTTGCGATGGACGGCGGCTTTCCTGAGACGCGCCAGTTGGCCTGGCGCAGTTTCGGATATTTCCTTTCCGGTGCAACGCTGTTTCTCGGCTTCCTGTGGGCGCTCTGGGATGAAGATCACCTCACCTGGCAAGATCGCATTTCCCACACCTACGTCACCTCCGCCGCTCCCGACGAACATCCGGAGCCATAAGCAGCCCCTCGCCTGGGTAGTGGCGTCATTTGACTTGGAAGTTTTTGGGCGTATGATGTCGGCCCGTGGAAGTTATCCGAGAAGTAATTTGGATTTGGTACAAAATATTCACCATGTCCTACGAAACAACTGTCTTGATAATTTTGACGGCCCTCGGGGTCATGTTGGCAATACTGGCAATAGGGATTGCAGTGCTGGCTATTATGGGCTATACTGGGTTCCAAGACATGGTGAAAGATGCGGTTATGGAACGTGTGGGTCCTGCCATGGACGCCAAGTTGAGGGAATACCCGCAAGCCTCTGAAATAACGGACATTATGGAGCAGATTAAGGCCCAGGCTACCTTGATGAGCAAAATCGGGGTATCATCTGAAACCGCAAGCAAGGGTTTAGCGTCCAATCAGTCCGACCAGCCAACAGCCCAAACTTATCCAGGAGAGGAGCCGCGAAATGCCAGCAACGTCGCAAGCACTGCCCCAAGCGGCCCAGTCCGCCCTGACCCCGGGGCAAGTAATAAGTAAGTATCAGGTCGATGCCCCTGTCGATGTGGTAGGCATCGCTCACGAACTCGGCGTAAACGTGTGGGAAACACACACCATGCCCGATAACATTTCGGGGAAAATATTTCGAGACCCACTGAACGGAGGCACGTCTGGGTTTAGTATAGTTGTTAACTCTTCCCATGCAATTGTGCGTAAGCGGTTCACTATCGCTCACGAGATAGCGCATTTCATTCTGCACAGGCACATTCTGGAAAGCCGATCCGATCTGACAGATGACGCAATGTACCGGAGTGGTTTAAGCACCAAAGAAGAAACCGCTGCGAATCAATTGGCTGCTACCATACTTATGCCTTACTCTCTCATTAACAAAATTGTGAATGAGGGAACCAACGATGTGGATGCATTGGCTACGCGTTTTCAAGTATCTACAACTGCTATGAAGATTAGGCTCGGCGTCCCTGTCTAAAGACTAGCGGCTTCTTCATTCCCCGCCAACAAAATCAAATGACACCACTTCCCTCGTCCGTCGAAACTCGCATGCCTTTGAAAAAATTAGCATCCCTGGCCTAAGTAGCCTGCATCGAAGAACTTGGGGGGTAGAAGAACACGCCCGATGGCGGTTGCAACAATGGTATAATCGCTCAGCGGCGGCGGTGCTTGGGCAAATCGCGCGGGGCATAAAATGAATTCTTTCTGGAAAAAAGCGGTTGTTGTTGTCTCGATTTTGATTTTCGCCTATGTAGCCGTGGGCTACGTCAAGGGCAAAAACACCGATACCTCGTACGCCTCGCTGACTGTCTATACTGAAGTTCTCCAGTACATTCAGGACTACTACGTCGACAGTCCCGACATCCACAAAGTCACCTCCGGTGCTTTGCATGGACTCCTCGACTCCCTCGATCCGCAATCTTCTTACCTGAGTCCCGTGGAATATGCCGACTACGAAAAGAAAATCGAAGACAAAACACGCGGCCAGGTTGGTGCCTCGATTTCCAAGCGCTTCGGCTATGTAGTTGTCGTCTCCGTCCTTCCCGATAGTCCGGCGCAAAAAGCAGGCTTGATTGACGGCGATCTGCTCGAATCCATCGCCGATATCTCCACCACGGAAATGTCCATCAATCAGGCGCAAGTGCTGCTTACCGGTGATGTCGGCCAGACCGTGCAATGCGAAGTGATTCGCCGCAATCAGCAAGAGCCTTTTGACGTCACTATGACCTACGCCAAGCTCCAGCCGCCGCGCCTCCTCCAGGAGCAAATGCAAAACGGCATCGCCTATCTGCGCATCGCAGCTTTCGAGCCGGACACCGCCCGCCAGGTGCGTGACAAGCTTCGTGATTTCGAGCGCCAGGGCGCAAAGAAGCTGATCCTCGATTTGCGTGATTCGGCTACGGGTGTCGAAAGCGAAGGCATCCAAACCGCCCAGCTATTTCTTTCATCCGGCACGATTATTACCCTCAAAGGCCAGACCGTCAGCGATCAGACGTTCTCCGCTGATCCGTCAAAAGTTGTTTGGAAAATGCCCATGACCGTCCTCATCTCCAACGGCACGGCCGGTCCGGCGGAAATTCTCGCTGCCGCCATCGGAGACAATCATCGTGGCGACACGGTCGGCGAAACCACCTTCGGCACGGCCTCGGAGCAAAAAGTCATTCCCCTCGCCGACGGAGGCGCGCTGATTCTCACCGTCGCCAACTACTTCACTCCCAACGGTAAGTCGATCCCCAAGGAAGGCGTTACGCCTACCGTCGAAGTGAACCCGCAAGCCATCAGCGACGTCGCGCAGTTGAATCAGGACCAGCTTGCGCCGCCCGCTCCCGGTCAGCTTCCCTCGGCTGACGACCCTGTCGTGAAACGCGCCGTCGAAATCTTGCAAGGCGCATCTGGCCAGAAGGCTGCCTGAATCGCACGTGGCCTCGGCCTCAGGCCTGCCTAAGGAAACATTCCGCTGGATATGTTCCCCTCGCGGTGCAACTCTCGTCCTTCTTTGTTTTGCTCTCAGCACACTCTTTGGTTGCGGGACAAAGTCCCCTAGCCCAGCCCAAATAAATTCCATCGCGCAGGACCTTGCCGCTGCCGCTCAATCCGCCGCCGGAGGTCACGCCCAGATTTCAATTCGCCCAGAGATGGGCCACTTTGGAAACGGTAAGCCGTCGCTCGTTGCCGACGACATCTTCATCACGCTGCCGGATGCAAAGAATCTTTCTGCTGTACAGCA
>JASHTZ010000195.1 GCA_030040295.1 Terriglobia bacterium
CACTCATCCAGGCAAATGGGAATGGAGGCGGAAGAAGTGTTGCCGATCCGGCAGATGTTCGAGTAAACCTTTTCCGAGCACACTCCCAAGCGCTCTCGAATTGCTTCGGTAATGCGCTGATTAGCCTGATGGGGAATGAAGAGGTCAATGTCTTCTGCCGTGACCCCCGCTTTCTTCATCACTTGCCGCGACACATCCTCCAGGCTGCGAACGGCCACCTTGAACAGCTCGTTCCCGCGCATCTTGATAAAGTGTGCGCCTTGTTGGACGGTCCGGCAGGATGCCGGCAGCGCCGTTCCGCCTGCCGGGATGAAAAGATGCTCCGCGTACTGGCCTTCCGTGTGCAGCTCGTGGGCCAGGATTCCCGAGGGGGGGGCAACTGGGCCGAACACAGCCGCAGCCACACCGTCGCCGAAGATGACGCACGTTGCGCGGTCAGAGTAATCCAGGTAGCGCGAGAGGAGCTCGGCCCCGATCACCAGGACGTATTTTGAAGCACCGTTGCGAATAAATTGTTCAGCCACCGTCATGCCGAACAGGAATCCGGAGCAGGCGGCCGCCAAGTCAAACGCGCAGCAGCCGCGCGCGCCGAGCTCGCGCTGGATCAGCGAGGCCGTGGAGGGCAAGGGCATATCGGGCGAGATCGTTGAGCAGATGATCAGGTCGAGGTCCGTGGACTTGATGCCGGCTCTTTCCAAGGCGCGGCGCGAGGCCTGCACGGATAGCGTGGAGGTGGTTTCATTGGGGGCGGCTTGGCGTCGCTCGCGAATTCCAGTGCGCTCCGTGATCCATTGATCGGAGGTTTCCACCAGCTTTTCGAGATCGGAGTTGGAGATCACCTTCTCGGGTAAGGCCGAACCCGTTCCTAACACCCCTGCTACCGGCATAGAAACTCCTGGGATTTGTTCATTTGGTCATTTGGCCATTGAGCCATCGCATCGATGAAGGGCGTACGCGCTTCCCTCGCCGGTCTAGTTTAGGATAATGCTCCAATCTTGTCCGGAAAATGGCCAAATGGCTCAATCTGCTTGGCAGAGCGAGCGTGGGGCGGAATCGGAATATACGAATTACCCCTTAGGGTTTCCCGTGGAAGCAGCCGCCAGTTCGCACTCGATTTTTTCGTTCACTTTGCCATTGCAAAATTCCGCCGCCACTCGGATGGCATTCTTGATGGCGTTTGGATTCGATCCCCCATGGCAAATGATGCACACACCTTTCACGCCCAGCAGGGGCGCGCCGCCGTACTCGGAATAATCCACGCGTTTCTTAAAATTCTGGAAAGCTTTCCGCGCCAGCACGTACCCCACTTTCGAGGAAAGCGTGCTGGAAAGGGCTTCTTTCAGCAGGCTGGATATCGCTTCAATCAATCCTTCGCTGATCTTCAGGGCTACGTTGCCGATAAACCCATCGCAAACGATCACTTCCACGCAGCCGTTGTAGAGGTCGCGACCTTCCACATTGCCGATGAAGTTTAGGGGGAGTTGCTTGAGCAGGGCCAGCGCTCCACGCGTTAATTCATTCCCCTTCTGGTCCTCCTGGCCGATGGAAAGCAGCCCGATGCGCGGCTTCTCCATGCCAAAAATCACGTGATAGTAGGTCTGTCCCATCACCGCGAACTCCACCAGGTGATGCGGCTTGCAATCCACGTTCGCGCCCACATCCAGAAGCACCGCGGCCGTCCCCTTGGAGGTGGGAAAGACTTGCGCGATGGCCGGCCGGTCCACGCCCTCGAGCGCGCCGAGCACGATCTTGGCCGTGGTCATCACTGCGCCGGTATTTCCGGCGCTGATCATTCCGTCCGCCTTGCCTTCGTGCACCAGGCGCGCCGCGACGCGAATCGAGGAGTCGCGCCGCTGCCGGAAGGCTTTCGTGGCCTTGTCCCCCATGGTGATTGTCTCACTGGCGTGGACAATCTCGATGGGCAGTCCCTGCCCCTTGCGCTGGCTGATCTCGCGGGTGAGGCGTTCCTCGGGGCCGACCAGCAATACTTCCGCATACCCCGCCCGCACCGCTTCAATCGCTCCGGCAACTTCCGGCGCGGGGGCGGAGTCGGTGCCCATGGCGTCTACAGCGATCCGTCGCATGATGGTCAGTTCAAACCGTGGAATCCGTCCGGCGCGGGATGATATGTTCGCGCTGGGGGGAGTCTCCGTGGGAAAAAATCTGACAGTTTAGGCCGTTTCCTTCACCAGAATTACTTCCTGCCCGTTGTAATAACCGCAGTGCGGGCAGGCTTGGTGAGGCATCTTAGTCTCATGGCAGTGCGGACACTCGGCTATTGGGGGCTTGCTCAGAAAGTTGTGGGCCCGCCGGCGGTTTTTCCTTGCGTGTGAATGTCGTCGTTTGGGATTCGGCATAACCTCTCTTCTCTTCCTGTTGCGCCACTCTTCCGGCGGCACGTGCCGGCCCCGCTTCGGCGGGGTCTGGTTCTACTGCTGCTTCTTCAGCGAGGCAAATGGCGAGTCCTGCTGTGGGGGTGCGCAATTGCAAGACTGCAGATTTCGATTGGCTCCGCATACCGGGCACAATCCCCGGCATTCGGGGCCACACACCACTTTCATCGGAACGGAAAGAATTACCTGCTCCGTCGCTACATCCGCCAATTCAATCCCGTCGCCGGAGTAAAAACCAATGTCCATTTCATCATTGGGGATTTCAATCTCCTCTTCCTTGGCGATCGTCTCAATCGGCCGATAGTAGAGGTCGAAATCGCTGCCTACCGGGATCTCCACGGCTCCCAGGCAACGGTCGCAACTGGCTTCAAGGTGAGTCTGCAAGTTCCCCTGGATGCGAATTTCCGTTCCCAAGAGCTCTGCTTTGACCTTGATGTTGAGCGGCGACGTTTGCCGAAACTCCGCCCCGTGAAAATCCAGCGCCCCCGGGGCATAGCTCTCAGACGCCGTAATGCTGTGAAGTTCTAGTTCTGCAAGGCTTATGCGCACCCCAGCCTCATCCATGCAAAACTTTAATTATAACCGGCATGGTGCCCATGTCAAGAAAACCGCTCCCCGTCAATTGAGAGTGCTTTCGTACATAAAGTCCGGCCCATCAGTGACTGCGTTATGGCCCTCATGATGCTCCGCTACAGCACCGCCTCATCCCAGTTCTCCAATATCTTCTTGACCCCGCCCATAAATTTCTCCGCTGTCGCTCCGTCGATTACGCGGTGGTCGTAGGAAATGGACAAGTAAACCATGTGGCGAATGGCAATGGCGTCGTCGCGCACTACTGGACGCTTTTCGATGG
>JASHTZ010000196.1 GCA_030040295.1 Terriglobia bacterium
TTCGCCATGTTTTAAACCTCACTTGGAACGTGGGCTTCATCTTAACGTTCAGCCTGCTGGGCGCCATTCCCTTTCTGGGTTCAGGAGCCCTGATGCAAACGGACACCAATCCCGTGGGAGTGCGCGCATACGGCGGCGATGTGGATATCTTGGGGATGCCGGGAACTCGCAACACCGGGTTTGCACGTTACGCTGCCATTGCCGCGCTTGTGGCCCTGCCCAGAGTAATGCGCAAAGGCAGCCTGCCCCTGCGCGTGATTTGGGGTTGTCTATTCCTTGCCTCGCTCTCCGGGCTGGTGATCGCCAACGGGCGAACAGAGACCCTGGCCTTCATCGTCGGCGTGGCGGTGATCTTGGTGATGGAGAAGACCAAGCGCACGGTCAACCTGCTGGTCGGAACGGCAGGGGCGATCATTCTGGGATTGCGCGGCTTCTTCTCAGGATTCTTCATGTACATTACTCGAACCGGACAGATCGATCCCACCATGACCGGGCGCACTCGAACCTGGGATGAAGCCCTTCACTTTCTCTGGGACTCGCCCTGGGTGGGTTTGGGGTTCCAGGCCGACCGGTTCCTTCTGGGAGGAGAGCACATGCACAATGCCTTCCTGCACGTAATCTTCCAAGCAGGCCTTTTGGGGGGCCTGGCGATCATCATTGGACTCGTGATTGTGTGGGGTTACCTCATCAAGTATTTCTTCCTTGCCCCCCCGGCCGACAAATCTTTAATTCCCGCGGAAATTCCCGCAGTGTTTATGTTTGTTACGATATCGTCCGTTACGGAATCGACCTTCGCCTATTTTTCAGCCGCCTGGCTGCTGAGCGCTCCGATTGTTCCCTATGTCATGGCGCTTCACAACCATATGCGGAAGGTCTCAGCAAGGGAGGCCAAAGAACGCAGCTTGCGGATCCAGCTGGCAAGACGCCAGGCCCAATTTTTGGAGCCTGTGCCGCAAGTGCCTCGCCCTGATGGGACATAAGTTCAAGGGAGAGTCAGGTGCCCTGCGAGGCCATCAGGCGACCTGTTCTGAGGCGGAGAGAAATTGGAATGCTGAGTGCGTTGAAAAAAATTTCCCGCAAGCCGTTTGTCATCAAGGCCAGCGATAAACTGAAGATTCGGGGTTTGCTGAGGTCAATTTATCGATTTTGCTTCGCTCCGCAGCGTGGCAAGCATGCCATCTCCGTGGGCGGCCGCCGGGCCCGGTTCCACGTCTATTCGAAAACGGGAGTCGAGGTATTGAACTCCCTGGGCGGCGAAAGGGAAATGCTCGAGTATTTGATGGGGAAATTAAATCCTGGAGATTGCTTTTACGATATCGGAGCTGCCACGGGACTGTATACGGTATTTCTTGCCCAGGTGGTCGGCGAAAAAGGAAAGGGCGTATGCTTTGAGCCGGAACTCGACCCCTATGACCGTTTGCGCGAGAATCTGAAACTGAATCACCTCGACAATGTGCAGCCGTTCCCCGTGGCCCTGGGCGAGCGAGAAGGAACTGCCACGCTGATGGTTGGTGACGTGGCCGGTGCAGCCCGCATTGTCAACGCGGTGGATGGCAGTGGTGTGCCGGCGCGTGTCGAGCGCGTCAAGGTGGTTCAGGGTGATCGTTTTATCGAAAGCAGAGGTCTACCTATCCCTCGTGCGGTCAAAATTGACGTGGAAGGACAAGAGTATGCTGTCCTTCAAGGCTTGATGCGCACCTTGTCCCTGCCGACCTGTCAAGTGGTCTGCTGCGAAATCCACAAGATGTATCGACCCGAGAATGTGGAACCGGAAGACGTTCTTGCACTATTGCGTTCCATGGGTTTCTGCGAAATTCAGGTACATTCGCGCGCGGGCGACCTTCACGCTTGCGCTTCAAAATCCAAGTGACGGATCGATGAGGCTTGAACGGGTTGTGGCCGGCTGAACCGGTTTTTCGACGCTCGGGTGGGAATTGGGCCGAAAATCGCGCAGGATTTTCGATGCGAACTCACCGCGTCCGGCTCACTTGCCGGGCGATGTAAGCTGCTACGGCCTTTTCTGACACAGTTGAATCCCACCACTGGCGGCCCCTGGCGGAAAGCTCTTTCATTCTCGCCGGGTTGCCGAGCAGGCTGTTCAATATCCGCGGAAATTCCGACCACCTGGGGAGGATGACGGCGGGGCAGCCGTGAAAGTACCATCTCGCCGGAAGTGCTTCGCTCACCACGACGCAGCCCAGCTTGGCTCCTTCAATCAACCGGTTCGTTTCTTCCATGTTGCCGCGCGGGGCCAGAGCGATTTTGGCACTTGCGAGCTTTTGCGTGTAAATCTCCGGGCTCAACCTTCCGCTGTTCACGCTTACCATCATGCAATCTATCTTGGCGCCGGGGATTTCCGCCTGCGCCCGAGCCAGGGCGCGCGTCATCAATTTCCGCGTCATGGCCGAGGCCCGCCAGAATCCCATCCGCCCCGAACTCGCCGGCGTGCCCGCGAAGAACACATCCACTGGCCGGTTCTCGACCGTCGCCGGCTCGACTTCAAGCAGCGAGTGGTAGCCCGCGGGGATTTCGTACATGGGCGTCACCGCCCGCCGCGGGGATTCGCGCTGCCACCAGCGCCAGGCTCGAAAGATCGAACTGCGGGCGTCGCGGAGCATTACCCTCCAGGCCAACGGCAAGGGCATTCGCAGCGCCTTGCTTAAGGGCTCGCCGCGAACCCCGCCATTCTTGAAGATTGCGCGCACGCGACGCTGGTAGCGTGGCACTTGTTGATATTCGTCGCCAATCAACAGCACAATCGCGTCCTTCATGACCTCGTGAAAAGTGTCAAAATGCCAGGTGAGCACAAAAGTCAGCCCGCCGTCCGGAAGCAGAGCGTCAACGTGCTGGAGAATTGCCAGATAGTAGCGAACATCGTTGGGCGGCAAGTCGCCCGGCAGGCGTGCCCAGTCGATCTCCACCGGCGCCGGGTAATTGTAGAGCCACAGGAAGAAGCGATTGCGCATGCGGCGAATATACCTCAGCGGATTGGCGCGGACCATCGCCTTTATGGTCCGCGTCTATTCCGCCTCGCAAAGGCGGGGGTCGTGATGGAGTTATCAATCCGGGAAAAACGCGCCGGGGACCGCAGGCGGGCCGAGAGGGGCTGCGGGTCTGCATCGACGATTGGTCAATGAAATGACGCGGACCGCAAAGGCGGCGATCCGCGCTACTTTATTCGGTTCGCCGCGCCGACATAAAGCCCATCGCGAATCGAGTCGGCGATTCCCTGAAAGGTCCAGCGCGCGTATCTTCCCACCATTTGAATGTCGTGTTTTTCGAGCGCGCGCAGAGCCGCGGCCCGCCACTTTGATCCAGGCCACGACCAGGTGTAGGCCACGTCGATCCAGGTGGGGTCGAGCGCTTCCGCGTCTCCCAGGTATCCCCACTCCTGCAACTCGCGAACGGTGGTTTGGGAATAATCCCGAATCTCCCCCGGCGCAGGCTTTTGCCCCCCTTGATAGGTGCGTTCCACGTAGATGCTCACTCGACTCGCGGATTTACGTGTTGAACGCGGCAAGAAGCTCGCGTCCACATTACTGTAAAACCCCACGCGGTGGAATCCGGCGCGGCTGGCGGGCACATAGAGCCAATGGTCGGGCGGGCAATGCTCCCCACGCATTCCGCCGATGTTCAGAACCAGCACGGAAGTGTAGGGATCGGGGGGCTCTTTGACCTTAAGCCCGGTCATTTCGATCATATGGTTCAGTGGAAGAGTGGAAATCAGGGATTCGTACTTCACCTCACTCCCATCCTGGAAGGTCGCGGTCTTGCTGTCTGCGTCGATGCGCGCCGCGCGCTTGCCAAATTGCACGTCGCAGCCCCGCGCCAGACCTTTCGCCAGCGCATTCAGGCCGGCGAGTGGATATAGAAACGTGGTGTTGTATCCAATCGGCGGAGTTGAATTCGAAGCCCCGCGAATGACCAGACCGGCATCGATGGGAGACTTGTAGGGGTCTTGCGGCGCAATGCTCTTCCACAGGCCGGCTGTGTAGAGCTCGTGAAAAGGTCCGAAAAATGCGGCGGTAAGCGTTGGGCCAAAGCTCTGTGTAAGCCAATCGGCCATGGTTTTGAAGTTAGGTTTGGGAGAAGTCAGAATTTCCACCAGCGCCTTGCTGCGCAACTCTCGGCCGAAGCAATGGAGATGATTCTGAAGCGGATAGGGGACGTAAAGGTTTTGCTCGGGGAAGAATACGGAGGAAATTCGCTCGTATTTCTTGGCGGGCGCGAGCCGGTGAATCAGCCGCAGAACCGCCGGGTCGCCACCGAAGATCCAGTGCCCGCCGCCGATTTCGAATCGGTAAGCTTCGCCGTCGCCGGGTGGATTATTAAGCCGGCCCGGTTTCCCCGGGCGCAGGTAGTAAGACGAGCAGATCCCGCCGGGAGCGGCCTCCGCTTCAAAGACCGGCAGGCCGGAAGCCCAGCCTGCGGCGAGTCCCGTCATTCCGCCGCCCAGGATGGCTAAAGGGACGCGCTCTGTCCCGCGGCGGCGTGCTGCGGTTGGTTTCATGTTGGGCAAGAAACTAAGGCGCTTTGCGCGCCAACGCTTCGGCGAGCGGCCCGTACATCTCCGGCCGGCGAGCGGCGATGCGGTCAAATTCCCACTTGCCCGGCTGCCGGACCACTCGATTGCGGTCCGCGGCGGCCGGATCGATTTCGGCGTAGAGGATCGTCTCTTCGGTTTCCCCCGCTTCGGCCAGTTTGGTGCCGCCCAAATCCACAATCTGTGAGTGGCCGGCAAATCGGAAGCCGCGCTCTTCTCCCACCCGGTCGCAGGCGATGACGTAGAGGTGATTCTCCGTGGCTCGAACCGGGGGCGTGTGCTGCCACGTATCCGATGCCATCGGCCAGTTGGTAGGAATAGCCAGAATCTGAGCGCCCTTCAGTTTCAGCACGCGCCCGCTTTCCGGAAAACTGCAATCATAGCAGATGCTGATTCCGATTTTCCCTTGCGGAGTTGCGAACACGGGAAACGGCTTGTCGCCGGGCGCGGCGTGCCAATCGATTCCCAGGCAGGGAAGGTGGAGCTTGCGATAGGTTCCCAAAATGGACTGCGGAGTGACCACCACTGCGGCGTTAAAAATCCGGTCGCCCGCGCGCTCGAGCATCCCCACCACCACGGTGCAATCCAATTTCTTCGTTGCCGCCAGAATTTTCTCTGTGCTGGGGCCCGGAACTTCTTCCGCCACAGGCGCGGCCTCTTCCGCGCTGGTGAAGCAGTAGCCGCTCAGCGCGCATTCGGGAAAAACCGCCAGTTTCGCCCCGGCGCCCGCCGCCTGTTCCATTCGCCGGACGATTTGGTCGAGATTGTGCTCCTTGGCAGAAATCCTGACGTCCATTTGAACCGCTGCGGCCTTCATGTCCCCTCCTGTGATCGGATAAAATCAAATCATACTAAACGCCATAAATTGCAACGTCGATCTCCCGCTCAGGCGGAACTGCCGTTACAGCCGCGAGCGCAAGTAGTTCCAACATTATCCACATTCTAACAGCTCTGGGAAGTTTCTGCCGGGGAAGGGCCGGACTTTTTGTCGCAGGCGATAAGCCGCGCCCTCCCCGCAACTTTATCTGACTTTTTGTGTTTAGACTTGCGAATGGATTTCCATTTGTATAAGATCAGATCCCATCTATACCTTGGGTAGTACACAACATTCAATCTGGGAGGAAAAATGAAAAGGACCATTATCACTCTGAATATCGTCTTTGCGGCCTTGGTGTTGGCTATTCTGCTTACTCCACGGATGCAGAGCGTTAATACGTCTACGGCAATCGCGGCTCCCGCCCCAATGGCGCCGGCAGCAGTTCCGACTTGTCCCAATATCCATGGGGCAGTTGAAAGCCTGCGTTCTGCTCAACAGGAACTGCACGACGCCGCACACGATTTTTGTGGACATAAGGTGGATGCCGAGCACGCCGTCCAAGCCGCGATCAACCAATTGCACCAGGCCGAAGGTTGCGCCA
>JASHTZ010000197.1 GCA_030040295.1 Terriglobia bacterium
GCCTCACACGATGAGCAATTATTTTGCGTACATCGGCACCTACACTGGACCGAAAAGCCAGGGGGTTTACGTTTTTGAATTTTCCGCTGCGACGGGGGAACTCACGCCCATTGGCTTGGCGGCAGAGTCCGTTAATCCTGCGTTCTTGGCGATTCACCCGAACCATCGCTTTCTTTATGCCGTGAATGAGATCAATAATTTTGAAGGCCAGAAGTCCGGAAGCGTGAGCGCCTTCTCTATCGACCGCGCCAACGGCAAGCTGACACTCTTAAATGTAGTGCCCTCGGGGGATCCGGGCCCGTGCCACCTGGTGGTTGATCACACCGGCAAATTTTTACTGGTGGCGAACTACGGAGTGGGCAGCGTGGCAGTCTTCCCGATTCTCGCTGACGGACGATTGGGCAAAGCCACGGCTTTCGTGCCGCATATAGGGCACAGCGTGGATCCCAAACGCCAGGAAGCTCCGCACGCGCATTCGATTTATGTTTCTCCGGACAATCGTTATGTGGTCTCAGCGGATTTAGGCACAGACCAGGTTTATGTTTACCGCTTCGACGCGGCCAAAGGCACGCTCACGCCGAATCAACCCCCTTCCGCCGCCGTTCCACCCGGAACGGGCCCGCGCCACTTCGCCTTTAGTCCCAACGGCAAGTTTGCCTACGTGATTGAGGAAATGGGTTCCAGCCTGACTGCGTTTTCCTACGACGCTCGTGACGGAGTGCTGCATTCACTCGAGACCATTTCAACCATTCCCAAGGATTACAAGGGTTATAATGACTGCGCGGAGTTGTTTATGCATCCCACCGGCAAATTCCTCTACGGGTCGAATCGCGGGCACGACAGCATTACGGTTTTTTCCCTCGATCCCGCGAAGGGGACTCCGACGCCCGTTCAATACGTTTCGACCGAGGGGAAAATGCCGCGCAGTTTCGGGATCGACCCTACCGGGAATTTTCTGATTGCCGCGAATCAGGAGTCTGACTCGCTCGTGGTGTTTCGAATTGACGCGCAAACTGGCCGACTGACTCCGACGGGGCAGAAAGTGAGTGTTGTGGCCCCCATCTGTGTGATGTTTGAGCCGGTGAAGTAAGGATTGTTGCCAGTCACCACCACGTCCCTGGGTTGACGGACTTCGCTCGCTGGTTAAGGCATGAGGAGCCATTGGAGGCCGGCATCGCCGTTCCGCCGCCGCAAAATATGTCGCATTATGGTATAACTTGGGGGTCGTGAGGGGTGGGGAATTGGGCCCCAAAAAATTTAAAAATTGTGTTTATCAATTCTTGACAGAACAATCCTGCTTCACTATAGTGCTGCTTTCCAGTCATGCAGGGATTCTTCAGGTTGACGAAAGCACGTAAGCCAGCCAAAGAGGAAATGGGATATGGCGAATGTAGGTGATTCGGCAACTCCTACTCCAACGCAAGCCGCAGGCGCGGCAGTGGCGAGTCCACCCAAACCCGCCCCCAAGCCCGCACCGCCTAAAGCCAAGCCCGCCAAGGAAGAAGTTTCTCCTTCTGACAAGATGCGCCGCCGGATCGTGTGGAGTTGCGTTGCGGGCTTCCTGGGCGCCAATCTTCTGATGTTCCTGCGATTTTTCTTTCCACGCGCACTTTTTGAGCCCAGCACCGTCTTTAACATTGGTTATCCCTCCGATTATCAGCCCGGCGTGGATGAGCGATTCAAAGCCTCGGACCGCATTTGGGTGGTGCGTGAGGGCGACCGCATCTTTGTTATCTTCGCGCGCTGCACGCACCTGGGTTGCACACCGGATTGGAAGCCGGCAGAGCACAAATTCAAGTGTCCCTGCCACGGAAGCGGATATACGCCCGAGGGAATCAATTTTGAAGGTCCGGCGCCGCGCCCCATGGACCGCGCGCACGTGGAGCTGGATGCGACAGGGCAGATTGTTGTGGATACCAGCCGCCTTTATTCCTGGCCCAAGGGCGGGGTGGATCACTTTAACGATCCCGGCTCTTTCATCAACGTTTAGGGCGACAATTAAGAATTTGGAAGCTGAAATCTCTGGCTACAAGCTGTTCCTGAGTTTTACAGACCGATTACTGCAAGCGGGGGCTTTGAATGGCCGAAGAGCATAGCGGGACTCCTCCCAAAGACGCGCCGAACGACGCTCCTTCGAAAAAAGGGCTCGCTGCGGTTCTGGATGAGGTGCGCGAACTCAATACGGCTCTGAAGGGCAAAGCGAAAGAGGACCTCGAGAGCCTGAAGCAGCCGGAAAAGACGGCGGTCTTCAAGTCCATCTTCCGCGTCAAGCACGATGAGTCTTCACGCAGCCGCGCGCTGGGCGTGCTCTCCAACGTCTTCCTGCACCTGCACCCTTCCAGAGTCAATCGCGACGCCGTGCGCTACAACTATACGTGGGGAATGGGCGGCATCACCTTCTATTTATTCGTCGTTCTCACTTTTACCGGCATCCTGCTGATGTATTACTACCACCCCACCAAGGGACAGGCTTACCGCGATATTGTTTACCTGATGAGCGATGTGCCCTTCGGGTCGCTGCTGCGCAACATGCACCGCTGGGCCGCGCACCTGATGATCATCACCGTGTGGCTGCACATGTTCCGGGTGTTCCTGACGGGTTCTTATAAGAAGCCGCGCGAATTCAATTGGTGCGTGGGCGTGATCCTGCTGGTTCTCACCCTGCTGCTCAGCTTTACCGGTTATCTGCTGCCGGACGATCAACTGGGCTTCTGGGCGGTGACGGTGGGAACGAATATGGCGCGCGCCACGCCGCTCCTGGGGCACGAGGGCCCGTTCGGCCCGCAACTCGGCATGACTCCTTATAATGATGTGCGCTTCGCGCTGCTGGGCGGTTCCATTGTGGACGCCAACGCCCTGCTGCGCGCCTACATCTGGCACTGCATCGCTATTCCGGTGATTGCCAGCGTCTTTATGATCGTGCATTTCTGGCGCGTACGGAAAGACGGCGGAATCTCCGGGCCTGCGCCCGTCGTGCTCGAGCAGGAAGCCTTGAAGGCAAAGGTGCTGCCTTACGTGGTTCCGCAGCACACGGACTAACGAGATTGAATCATTGAATGAAAGCTCGACCGTAATGATCGGGTCTTTTAAATGGCCAAATGATTCAATGAAAAAATGAGTCAATAATTATGGATTGGCATCAACTATGGGAAATTACCTCCGCTCCTGACAACGTTCCTATC
>JASHTZ010000198.1 GCA_030040295.1 Terriglobia bacterium
GCAGAGGTTTTCCTGAATTATGGCCTGGGTCTTCTTCCCCCGCACGCCGTATTGCTCTTTATATCCGGGCCGGGAGATTCCCCGGAAGCCCTGGAACTTTCTGGGGCAGCTCGGGAACGCGGCTGCTCGCTGATCGCATTGACCTGTGCTCCCGAGAGCCCGCTCGCGAAGTCGGCCGACCATGTTTTCTCCGTTGCAGGTGTAAACAATTCGGATACCGCAGCGGCGACAGTGTGCATGCACGCGGCGCTCAATCTCCTGCCCTTTGAAGCCATGCGTGCAATTAAGAAGGTCAAGTCCTGGTGGGAGGCGGTTGCAATGGATTTCGAGCAATTGCCGGACAAGCTCAATTGGGTTTTTACGCAGCTCGCGCCGGTGATCCGATCGGTCGCGGCGGAATTGGCGGGCGCGCCCGGATTGACCATCGTGGGTGGGGGATTCTACCAATATCCCGCATGGCGGGCGGCACGGCGAATTGAATCGCTGTCCGGAAAGCCGGTTGACGCCGTGGAACCATCGGGAGCCCGGCCCGAATTCGGTCACAATCACCCCAGGGGGCACACACAACTTTTCCTTTCAGGGTCACACTCGAAAATGAAGAAGCTGACTCATCGCTGCGCCGCTCAAGCGCACTCAGCCGGTGCGCGCGTGCTATCGATGACGGACGCCAACGACCGGGCGCTTGTTGAAGATTCCGACCTGGGCATTTTGATTCCGGAATTGCAGGAAGCCCCGTCCAGCACGCTGGCGCTGTTCATGCTCGAATGGCTGGCCATGGAAATCGCACGCGCGTCAAGCGCGCAGAAGCAAGCTCCCGCGAATCGCTGAGGAGTTATGCGCAGGGGAGCTATCTTTATCAGAAAGCACAAATCAGGTATCTTTATAGACTTGAAAAGGCGTTAAGGGATTATGTTAATCCGGTTGACATGAGTATTCGAATCTGTTCTAATTGCTAAATGGACGTTGGCAAACGACTAAGACAATTGCGCGAAATCAAAGGTCTATCGCAAGGCGACATCGAAAGGCGGTCCGGTCTCCTGCGCTCGTACATCTCCCGTGTTGAAGGCGGATACACAGCACCCTCACTGGCGACTCTGGAAAAATTTGCCAAGGCATTGGAAATCGAACCCTATCAATTGTTCTTCCAAGGTGAGGGAAAACCCTCCGCACCCAAGGTCCCCGAGCAGGTGAACCTGGGCAAGGCGGTCAAAAGACTCGTCAAGGCTTTTGACTCCATGTCGAGCACAAACCGCAGGCTGTTATTGTCGATGGCAGATAAGCTCGGCAAGCACTAATTGTACCCAGGCTAGCCTGTGCGTCCCGACCCTTCGCAACCCTTCTCAGATCTCCTGCCGGGAAGGCCGGAGATATGTGTCTGTGAAGCGTCTGCGCCCTAGTATGTTGCCGCTACGGACCCGCGAAGGCCGTCTGGCGCGCCTGGGGAGGCTCGAACTCCCGACCTACAGATTCGAAGTCTGCCGCTCTATCCATCTGAGCTACAGGCGCGTTTAGTTTCTTTAGTTTACCAATCCTGCGTTCCCTCCAACAAGCAAGTTGGGAACACTTGGGAACAATTGAGCCTCTAACCCTTCAACCGCCGCGCGCATGTCATCAAGGCTTGTCTCAGTGTAAATGCCTAGAGTAACCTGCGGGGTAGTGTGACCAAGAATTCCCTGTGCAACTTTCAACGGGACTCCACTTCTGTGCATTTGAGTGCTGACGGTCCGTCGAAAGCTTCGCCAGGTGAAACGTGGGATGTTCGCGGATTCTGCTAATGGCTTGAACGCGTACTTGACCGCGCCATCAAAGTTAAAAGGTTTACCGTCAGTACCGCGAAAGAGCAAGCCCTC
Source organism: Terriglobia bacterium (assembly GCA_030040295.1). Classification (GTDB taxonomy): domain Bacteria; phylum Acidobacteriota; class Terriglobia; order UBA7540; family UBA7540; genus Bog-366. The sequence goes on from JASHTZ010000198.1 coordinate 1,851, forward strand.
CGCGCGGTCCGCCATGCCTGCCAGCTTCCGTAAATCAGATTCGCAGCCGACCGGAAGGGGCAGAACGCGCGCGCTTCCCTCCGTCTTTACATCGTTACACTCTCCGCGATACCGGGATTGCCTGACGATGATCGTGCCATCTTCGAAACTCAGGTCACACACACGGAGACCAGAAAGCTCCGACTCGCGCAACCCAAGGATGCTTACCAAGCGCACAGCGGTCCGCAATGGTTCTTCGAGATTAGAAATCACCGCCGCGACTTGCTCAGGGGAAAGCGCCATAGCTCTCCGAACCGATTTGCCGCGTGGGGTTCTAAATCCCTTCGCAGCGTTGCGGTCAAGGTAGCCCATTTCAAGCGCGTCCGAGAGCATCTTCGAAAGTGTTGCACGCATGTGCTTCACGACCGAAGTAGAGTAACCTGCCGTGTGAGAGTTTAGCCACTTCCGAACGTCCATCAGTCGAATATCTATGAGCCGCCAATCCGACCAATAAGGAAGTACCCAGCGATCCAGGGTCCGCTTGTAGAAATCGCGCGTCGAGGAACGATACATTGGAAGTACGGCCGATTCCCACTCACGCGCGAAATTCTTAAAGGAAAGCATCGAGCCAGGCTTCAACATGCCGGAATTGACAGGAGCAATCTTAGCCTCCAACAACCCGGCTGCCTGACTCCTCGAAAGGTCCGCTACGGTTCCCAAGACAGCGGACCGCATTACGATTCCGATTGAACCATCCTGCTTCGTGCTGGGCTCGCGCCAGCGGCCAACCCACACCTTGCGCCGCTTGCCGAGCTTGAACAAACTGCCGGACTGAAAACGTCGTCTCACGTACCCTCCGTTTCCAGCCAACCTAGCTCTCCCTGCGATGGCAATCATACACGCCTCGCTTCGAGCCACGCAATAACTTCGGATTCACGGAAGCGCCAATACTTGCCGAGCTTGAATCCCGGCAGACGGTTACGCTCGCTAGGACGGAGCCTGTCGTACACCCAAGACACAGGTACGCTAAGCAACTCAGATAGGTCTTTGATAGTCAGAAGATTTTCCAAAGCCCTCACCACTACAAGCACGTTCCTGACAGTGCAGGGCGTGTAAATTTAAGCGCCGAAGGCAAGAGGCATACCAAGGTGGCCACGCCGCCGTTCTGATTCATACTGAGCCAGCGGCGGGGGGAAATTTTTTTGCCCTTGCGTAGATGTCGGAGAATCCATCGAGCCACTCCGTAAACTTGGAGACGCAACAGGCTTTAACCGTTGCGCGCAATAGCGCGGCTCGCGGCGCGGTGAAATTCGCCCATGATCTGCGCGTTCGAGCGGCGAAATGAATCCATGTCGGACACACCATGAAAATGATTGATGATTGTGGTGTTGCCGCCCGTCGGCATCGCCTTGTGGACCGTACCGGGGACCTTAGGCGTAAAAAATTCGGGATTGTTCTCGCCCACCACGTAAGTCATGCCGGGCGTCACATCGCCGCCCCCCGCCAGAAATCCGCCGAAGATTCGCGAGAAGAATCCGCCGATCGCGCCCAGGCCGCCCAGGCTGCCTCCGGCCGCCAACTGGCCGCTGACGCTGTTCACGCCGGTCTGCCCAGCCGAGAAAATCTCGGAAACCAGCTTCTGCATTCCCGATTTCAGGAACATTTTCTCCATCGATTGTTCCAGGTCCTTGAAGTTGACTTTGCCCTTAACAGCCATCTCCGCGAACTTGTCTTCAATTTGATCAACCGACGTGGTGATATCGCTGGCGAGTGCCGCGCCCAGATCCTTGCCCTGGTCTTGCAGCGGACCCGTGAGCGTCTTGAATGAGTCTGCAAGCCCTCCCGGATATTGCTTGGCGGAAAACTGGAATTGCGGGGCAAAGGCCATCCCCGGCTTTTGCGGCCCGAAGCCGGGAATAAACGGCAGGTCCTGCATCGCGCCGAAGCGGGCAGAGCCTCCAGATGCGAACCCTTCGGAGAGCACGCGCGCCGTCGCCAAGCCAGCGACGCTTGGAGCCTGCACCATCGCAACGGCCTGCTTCAGGTACTCGAGATTCTCTTTCTCTTGAGCGTTCAGATCCCTCAGCGCCTCCGCCGCGTTACCAGCGCCCTTCGCCTGATTTTCCATGACCCCTGCAAGTGTTTGGCCTATCCGCGATGCCGCTTCCTGTCCATTCGAGAGGTCGCTCAGCCGGGCCAAGAACTTATTCTGAAGGTCGTAGGACTCCTGCATTTTGTCTTTCGACTCTTTCCAGAGCTTGATCGCCTCGTGCAGCCCATACCCGGTTGACGCCGCCGCTACCGCCAGGAGCTTCAACCCAACCGATTCCAATAGAGGGAGACCGCCGGCCATGATGGCGAACAGATTGTTAAACTGTGGGATGGCCCATTCCCCGATTTTTAATCCCAATCCGGACATCTCGTTCCCGAGCTGCTTCATGCCAATCGTGAATTCGTAAGCCTGACGCGCCGATTCGCCGGTAAAGAATTCGCCGAAGCGTTTGGCGTCCGCCTCTGCCGGCCCAAATCCCTCCTCCGCGAGGAGCTTGAGTGTCGCGACGTTTCCCATCCACCCCTTGCCCATCAGCGTGCTGAGCGCCAGATTCCGCTGCCCGGCGTCGTTCAGCGCAAATATGTGCTGAAGCACGTCCAGGATGCGGTCACCAACCGGCTTCAACCCCTCGGCGGCAAGCTGCTTTGATCCTCCCAGAAGCTGACCAAAGATTTTCCCGGCCTTCCCCCCGGGCTCGATGATGGCGCTCTCGAGATTCGCCCCGGCCCGCGCCAGAGAGACCGTGAGTGCGTCAAAGTTCCCTCCCGTCTCCTTCGCCAATGCCCGGATGCCGGACATTTGCTCGGCGGCAATCCCCGTCTTTTCCGAGGCTTCAAGAATCGTCGTTCCCACTTCCGCCGCGTGCTCGGCCAGACCGAACAGGGTGCCCCCCAGCGCCACTGCGCCACCGGTCACGGCCGCGAGGCTGCCCAACAGCGCGCCGGATTCGCCAATCTCCTTGAAGGCGCCGCGCGCAGAAGCCCCCACGGCGTCAAGGACGGTGGAGAGTT
>JASHTZ010000199.1 GCA_030040295.1 Terriglobia bacterium
ATGCGCCCCTAAAATCAGGCGGGGTTAAATGAAAAGACGGGAAGTCGAAGGGCTCCACGTGTTTTCTCCGGGACCGTCGTTGCTCAGGCCGCCAAACCGTCGGCAGCGGCAGTCCATTTAACCCCGATCTTTTTACTACCAATACTGAAGACGCTTGAAAATGCAAAGCGTTAACAGTTTTCGCGCCGATTGCACTACGCGCCGTTCGCCTCGTTCTTATCACGCAAATCGATTGCCAACCCGGTAATCCTTTAAGCCCCTGTCAAATCAAGGGCAATCCGCCCGCACTGGGATTCCGCCGCGCCGCCACTGTCCGCTTTTGGGAATGTGATGTGCGAAACCGGACAAATTCCACCCCCCGCTTACATCCGCAGGGCCGTTGATTCTTGAGGGTCCTGCGGCAGCACCGGTGCGGTTTGCTAATTGAATTCGATCACTTCGCTTGATCCTTTGAAGCGAATTTCCCGAATGATCCGTCCGCCATTGGCGCTTTCGTCGTATAGGACACTGTCGTTAGCGAACCTGGTTCCGCGATCCACAACCTTCCCCTCGACGGTTGCTACCACTTTGTTTCCCCGCATAAAGGACACGGTTGCTTCGGGGCTGTGACTTTGCCATTTCACATTGTATTTGCCGCTTGCGAGCTGAGATCCGGACACGGTGGCGTTGAAATTCAATAGCACACTTTTGGAATCCCTGGGTGTTGCCGCAACGCCGGCCGCCAGGAAGCAAGCAATCGCAAGTACCGCCGCACTCAAGGTCTGGGTTGGTCTCATATCCAATCCTCCTCAGAATGACCTGGTTGGACCGCGGAATGATTCTGGCGAATTTGCTTGCGGAATCGAATGGAACGCGAGGAAGTTCACACAAATCGCTTGCATTTGCCCCCGTAGCGCCCCTAGAATCAGTTGGGGTTAAATGAAAAACGGGAAGTTGAAGAACTTCACGTGTTTCCTCCGGGATCGTCGTTGCTCAGGCCGCCAAACCGTCAGCAACGGCAGTCCATTTAACCCCAATCTTGTTTTTCACCTTACATGCCCTGGCACTTGAGAAGTTGCACCCCGCCAGTGCCCGATCTCTTTTCCTCTAATCTCCCTCTTAGACGCAGCAGGCGGAACTTAGTTAGCGGCGCGATCTCCAAATTTTGTCCACCTGACATCTTTTTCGCCGTCCAGATGCGTATACGCTTGAACCTTTGAAAAAGTTCCGTCGCGGATTACAAGAATGTGAAAATTTTGTCTCCGATTTGTAATGGAGTTCACGCGTTGACCCCCCAATTTGCCGGCGATATACTGGCCGTGAGGGCTCTCGGGGGCAGGGCCGACCGCATCCGCATTGGGTTGGTAATTTCTCTCCCCGCGCTTGTGCATTTGTCCCAGGCAACGATATGAAACCCAATGGGCTTTCAAGAGAACTTGCCGGAATTGTGGGCGAGGACGGTGTGCTATGGCGCCGCGACGACCTGATGCTTTACGAATACGACGCGCTCTCCTCCATGCGTCAACCCGACGTGGTGGTGTTTCCACGCAATACCGGGAACGTGGTGAAGATCGCAAAGGCTGCGATGCGGCATAATTTGCCCTTGGTGGCGCGTGGGGCAGGGACGGGTCTGAGCGGCGGATCGGTGGCCACGGAGGGCGGCGTCCTGCTGGTGTTCTCGCGCATGAAGCAAATTCTCGAAATTGATTTGGAAAATCAGCGAGCGCGGGTGCAACCGGGAGTCGTGAATCTTGACCTCTCCATGGCCGTGGCCGATGACGGCTACTATTACGCGCCCGACCCCTCCAGCCAGAGGGCCTGCACCATTGGGGGCAACGTGGCGGAGAATTCCGGCGGCCCCCACACTTTGGCCTACGGCGTCACCACCAATCACGTTCTGGCCCTGGAAATTGTGCTGCCCGACGGCGAAGTCATTCACACCGGCGCCCGCCACTGGGACCGTCCCGGTTACGATTTAACCGGAATGTTTGTCGGCTCCGAAGGGACGCTGGGGATCGTCACGGAAATCACCGTGCGATTATCGCGCAAGCCGGAGGCGGTCAAAACGCTTCTCGCCATCTACAGCGAGACTGCCGACGCCACCCGAACCGTGGCGGCCATCACCGCTCGGGGAATCACCCCCGCCGCCTTGGAAATGATGGACGGGTTTTGCCTCCGCGCCGTGGAAGAGGCCACGCACGCGGGTTACCCTATGGATTGCGCGGCCGTTTTGCTGATTGAGGTCGAGGGACTGAAAGAGTCGGTGGAAGAACACGCCGATGAAATTGAAGCCGTTTGCCGTGAGAATCGCGCCCGTGAGGTGCGCCGCGCAAAATCCGCCGAGGAACGCGACCTGCTGTGGAAGGGAAGGAAGACCGCGTTCGGCGCGCTTGGGCGCATCACCCCCAACTACTATGTGCAGGACGGAGTTATTCCGCGCACGCGTCTGCCCGAGATGTTGGATTTCATCACCGCGCTCGAAAAGAAATACGAATTGCATATTGGAAACATATTTCACGCGGGTGACGGCAACCTGCACCCGCTCATCCTTTATGACGAACGCAATCGGGAACAGACCGCCCAGGTGATCAAGGCCGCAAAGGAAATCATCACCCGCTGTGTGGAAATGGGCGGGTCGATTACGGGTGAGCACGGCGTGGGGCTGGAAAAGAGCGACCTGATGCCGCTCATCTTTTCCGAAAATGACCTGGACTTAATGCGCCGCATCAAGGACCTTTTCAACCCGCACGGACGCTTGAATCCCGGAAAAGTTCTTCCCACGGGCAAGATGTGCGGTGAGCTGCGCGGTGGCTTGTTAGGCGGAGGTCCGGTGTGACGGGTGCGCTCGAGGCGATTCGCGCGGAATTCGCGGCCCTGCCGGGCGCGCCGGAAGTGCTCGCGGATCATGCCTGCGCCGCATTCGCAGTGGATGGCATCGTTCCGGGCAGCGTCGCCGCGGCTTCTACGGCGGAACAGGTGGCCGCACTTCTCGCCTGCGCCGGCGAGCATCGCCTCGCGCTCATTCCCTTGGGCAACGGAACCAAGCGCACAACCGGAAATTTGCCGCGCCGCTTTGACGCAGCGCTGTCCCTCAGCAAACTGAATCGCCTCATCCATTACGAGCCGGGGGACCTGACCATCACCGTCGAAGCAGGAATGCAATTCGGAGAGTTACAGGAACTTGTCGGCCGAGACGGATTGTGGCTGCCGCTCGATCCTCGCGGCGGCGCTAAATCCACCATTGGAGGAATCATTGCGGCCAATGCGGCGGGCCCCTTGCGGCAGGGCTTCGGCGGCCCGCGCGACATGGTTTTGGGGCTCAAGATCGCCACCACCGATGGAAAAATCGCGAAGACGGGTGGACGCGTTGTAAAAAACGTCGCGGGCTATGATTTGGGAAAACTGCTCACCGGCTCTTTCGGCACGCTGGGGGTGATCGTTGAAACCAGCCTGAAACTTTTCACCAAACCTCCGGCCCGCGCCACATTCAAGATACGAGCCGGCACGCTCACTATCGCACGCGATTTGCGCGGCAGACTGAGGCGCTCACCTCTGGATGCTATGCGGCTGCTGTTGGCTGACCGCCGGGCCTGCGCATTGCTGCGCGGCTCACCCCTTGAAGCGATGGAGGAGGAATTTGAGTTGTGGATTGAGGTAAGCGGTTCCGCTCGCGTGCTTCAACGCTGCGAAAATGAATTGAGCAAGCTCGCTTCGGCAGCGGGGGCGCGCGTGGAGCAAGTCGAGAAAGCTGCGGAACCCTGGGAGCGCGTTTCGGACCTTGCCGATTGGCTTCAACCGAAGTACCCTGACATCACGATTCTCAAGGCTGCGCTACCATCGGCAGTCAGCGAGGGGTTCCTCACTCTCGCCGGACAAGAGTCTATTGCAGCGCAAATCACGCTCGCCAGCTTTGCACAAGTGGGCGTTGGAATTGTCCACGCATCCTTACTGCAACAGACCCTGGGCTCCGGCGTGGCCGGCCTGGTGCTGCGGCTGCGCGAAGTGGCAGCGAGCCTGGGCGGAACCTTGATCGTGGAGGATTGCCCGCTTGCCCTTAAGAGCCAGGTGGATGTTTGGGGCGCGCGTGGCGACGATCTCCAGGCCATGCGCAAATTGAAATCCGCCTGGGATCCGCACGAAATTTTATCGCCGGGAAGGTTTGTGGGCGGCATCTAGCGGGGTTATCAAATTTTGAGAGGCGAATCTTCTTCCATCTCAGAACAGGCCGGCGCGGAGCCGAAAAGCTCCGGCTACGGTCCTGGCGAAGCGCCGCGCTGGGCGGATTACTCCCGCTGTGTGCATTGCGGACTTTGCCTGAACGCCTGCCCGACCTATCGTGAGCTGGGACTGGAAATGGATTCGCCACGCGGGCGGATCTACCAAATGATTCAGGTTGAAAAGGGCCGCTTACCGCTGGGCGAGAGTTTTGTAGAGCACATTGACCTCTGCCTCGACTGCCGTGCGTGTGAGACCGCATGCCCTTCCGGCGTCGAATACGGCAAACTGGTTGAGGCCGCGCGCGCGCAGATCGAAAAGCACTACCACCGGCCGCCGCTCGCCACGCTGTTGCGAAAGCTTTTCTACTACGAAATTCTTCCGCACCCTCGGCGCCTGCGGGCCGCCGGAAAACTCCTGCGCCTGTATCAGCGCTCCGGCCTGGAAGCGGTACTGCGGGCGACGCATCTTTTGAGTTTATTTCCAGGGCGGCTTGACCGCGTGGCGGAGCTCGCCCCGCGCATGGAAGCGCCGTTCTTCTTCGATCGTTTGGGAACGACGGTCCCAGCCGAGGGGCTTCGCCGCTTCCGGGTTGCGCTGTTTGCAGGGTGCATCGCCAATCTCTCCTTCGCCCGGCTGAATGACGCCACCGTGCGTGTTCTTGCCCGGAACGGCTGCGAGGTGGTGATCGTTCCCGATCAGGTCTGCTGTGGCGCCCTACACGTCCACGCGGGCATTCGCGATGTGGCGCGAAATCTGGCCCGCCGGAACATCCAGGCCTTCACGGGGCGAGGCTTCGACGCCGTCATTTCCAACGCCGCCGGTTGCGGCTCGGTGCTCAAGGAATACCCCCTGCTTTTTGAGGAGGAAGGGAAGGAGTTTCACCAGCCGGCAAGGGAATTTTCTGCGAATGTGCGCGACGTGACGGAATTTCTGGCGGAAATCGGCTTGACCCCGAAGCTCGGAATGATGAAGTTGCGCGCGACTTACCAGGATCCCTGTCATTTGGGGCATGCGCAACGCATCCGGACGGCCCCTCGCAAATTGCTCGCCGCCGTCCCCGGCTTGGAATTGATCGAGCTTAAGGAAGCGGAGGTCTGTTGCGGAAGCGCAGGGATTTATAATGTGGTCCACAATGAAATGTCGGACCGCCTCCTGGAAGGCAAGATGCGCCGCATCGATGAAACGCGGGCGGACCTGGTGCTGACCGCCAATCCCGGATGCCTGCTGCAATTGCGCGCCGGAGTTAAACGTGAGGGCAGGCACCAGCGAGTAATGCACGTCATCGAGTTGCTGGATGAGGCATACCGGCTTGCCGGATGACCAAGCGCCGGCGCAGGATTTTCGAGCACCGTTAGTTTTTGGGCCTTCGCAGGCTCTCCTTTCAAGAGCAGTTGACCGCCACTGAAGAACCATGGGGGTTTTGTATGTCCACGAATGCGGTTGTTGATGCGAACAATGTTTTGAAGCCGGCGGACGATCCGCGCACGCACCATTTGCAGGATTATGACGCGCGCTACGGCGCGTTTCGCTGGGAGGAGGTCCATCAGGAATTTGATTGGGCAAAGACCGGGAAAGTGAACATGGCGCACGAGGCCATCGATCGTCACTTGACGCGGGGGCGGCGCAACAAGCTGGCCTTGATCTACACCGACAAGGAGCGTACCGAACGCTTTACTTTCGAAGACCTGTCGCTCCAGTCGAATCGCTTCGCCAATGCGCTGCGGGGCTTGGGAATTCGAAAGGGTGACCGTGTCTTCGTTTTCCTTGGGCGGCGCCCCGAGCTTTACATCGCCATTCTCGGTACCCTGAAAATCGGAGCGATTCCCAGCCCGCTTTTTGAGGCTTTCATGCAGGACGCTGTGCGCGACCGCATGGCGAATGCAGAGGCGGTGGCGCTGGTGACCTCACCCGCGCTTCTTGAGCGCGTGCCGCAGTACGATCTGCCCGCGCTGAAGCACATTATTCTGGTGGGAGCATCGGCCAGTGAAGTGAGCGAAGGGCAGAAGAGCTACGATGCGCTGATGAACAAGGCTTCCGAAAAAGCCGAGATTGAATGGCTCACCTTGGACGACCCCCTCATCATGCACTACACTTCGGGATCGACCGGCAAGCCCAAGGGAGTGCTGCACGTTCAACGCGCAATGCTGGGCCATCTGATGACAGGGCGCTGGGTACTGGATATTCGCGAGGACGACGTCTATTGGTGCACGGCTGACCCAGGCTGGGTGACGGGAACGTCCTACGGGATTTTTGCACCCTGGCTCAACGGCGCCACCAATCTGATCCGCGGCGGGAGATTCAGCGCTGCCGATTGGTACGAAACCATCCAGCGCTTCCGTGTCAACATCTGGTACAGCGCTCCCACGGCTTTCCGCATGCTGCTCGCGGCGGGCGAAGAAGTGGCGCGGAAATTTGACCTCACCAGCCTGCGCCATGTGCTGAGCGTGGGCGAGCCGCTCAATCCGGAAGTCGTGTGGTGGGGCTGGCGAACTTACGGCCGGCGGATTCATGACAACTGGTGGATGACCGAAACGGGTCACATCCTGATTTCGAATTATGCGGCCATGACCATTCGCCCCGGCTCGATGGGCCGGCCGATCCCCGGAGTGTATGCCGCCATCGTGGACGATGCGGGGAAGGAACTGCCGCCCAATACTCTCGGCACGCTCGTGATAAAGCCCGGCTGGCCCGGCATGATGCGCGACATCTGGAAACAGCCCGAGCGCTATCAATCCTATTTCCGCATTCCG
>JASHTZ010000026.1 GCA_030040295.1 Terriglobia bacterium
AGCGGCTCATACATCTCGGGGCGGCGGTCGCGGAAGAATTGCCAGGTCTTGCGCACCTCGCCGATCATGTCGAGGTCGAGGTCCGCCGTCAGCACCTCATCCTTATCGCGCGAAGCCTGCGCGATGATGCGCCCGCGAGGATCGCAGAAGTAACTCTGGCCGTAGAATTCGCCGATGTTCCACGGAGCCTCGGTGCCCACGCGGTTGATGGCGCCGATAAAGTAGCCGTTGGCGACGGCGTGGGCGGGCTGCTCGAGCTTCCAGAGATATTCGCTCAGGCCGGCGACCGTGGCGGAGGGATTGAAGACGATCTCCGCGCCGTTCAGGCCCAGCGCGCGCGCGCCCTCGGGGAAATGCCGGTCGTAGCAGATGTAAACCCCGATTTTGGCAAAGCCCAGGTCGAAAACCGGGAAGCCGAGGTTACCCGGGCGGAAATAAAATTTCTCCCAGAAGCCCGGCGCAACATGGGGAATGTGCGTCTTGCGGTATTTGCCCAGATAAGTTCCGTCGTTGTGAATCACCGCTGCGGTGTTGTAGTAAATTCCTTCCTGCTCGAGTTCGTAAATGGGAACGATGAGCGCAACGCGATGCTGGCGGGCCAGATCCTGCATCAGGCGGATGGTGGGACCGGCGGGGATGGGCTCCGTCATGTCATACCATTTGGTAGTTTGTTCGGCGCAGAAATAAGGCCCGAAGAAAATTTCCTGCAGGCAGACGATTTGCGCGCCGGCTTCCGCCGCCTGCCGGATGTAGACGACGTGCTTGTCAATCATGGCGCGTTTGGTGGCTTCAAGCGTTGCGCAGGGAGGCGCGGCGTTGGAAGCCTGAATTAAAGAGCATCGAACTTTACGCGGCATTAATCCTCCAGCAATGTTGCAGCGTTAGAAAAGAGAACGCCCTGCACCCCAAAGAAAGCGGGGCAGCCAAGTTCATTATGATGCGTTCAATGAATGGAATCAACCGAATAGGGGGGCGACGGCACTGTGGCCGGTGTTTATAGGCTATAATGAGAGTGAAGTGAAGGGGGCGGTGACATGCCGCAGCGAAAGCCCCTCCACTTCATTCGCTGACCCTGGGCCCCGCCTAGCTCCCCTGCCGGAACTCATGCTGGGATTCCCTGCGATTATTTATTTGACGGAGGCAATGAACCTTTTTCTCACTTTTTGAGTCCCACATTTGTCGAAGTACCGGGAAAAGGGGGCAAGGCGAGATGGCTACTATGATCATTACCACCTATGATGCTTTTCTTTCGAGATACTATGCGGCCCGAGAGTTTATAAAGAGTTCTCGCGGGGTCGATGTGAAATGCCGATTGCAGGCGGCAACTCCTACCGACGGCGGAATTGGCAAGTTTGTTGTTTTAGAAGCTTTTAATAAGAATTTCCGGCCAGTGATAATCGTCGAAGCGGGATTGCGATTGAGCAATAATCTTTACCTTAGACAGACGGGAAGTGATTTCTGGCGAAAACCTCTCCCCATGAATCTCGATCCTGGCAAAAGAGTAGAAATCAATTTTGATCTTGATGAGTTGAAGAAATTGATGATCGTGCAACTGCCCACAGTCAGTCTTAATCACGGCTTTGTCCGTGATGCCGAGGGCAAAGAATACACTACGCGATTGCCCAAATCACTTATACACCAATTCCCCTTACGGCACACATAGGCGCAGCCACTCCTACTTTGGCTGTAATTCCATCCGACATTCGAAGCGGATTTGATGACCTCTCAATTTTGCGCTTCGGGCGCACTTATTGTAAAAATGGGAGCGGCGTCTTAGCCTCTACGCAGGTTGAATCAGAACATGGCCATGGAGTTTGAGAAGGACACACTCGATGCGCTGGCGAAAGCGCTGCGGGAACTTGAAAAGGGCTTTGCCCCGCTCCCGGAGTGCGAGGCGCGCGCACCGGGCCTCGAGCGAATGCCGGAAGTCATGCGGCAAGTCGCAGAGCACCTGCAAGACAACTATCCGTATTTCCACCCGCTCTATGCCGGTCAGATGCTCAAGCCGCCGCACCCCATCGCCCGCGCCGCGTATGCCCTGGCGACGTGGATCAACCCGAATAATCACGCCTTCGACGGCGGGCGCGCCAGCTCCGCAATGGAAAGGGAAGCGGTGGCGGAGATCGCGGGAATGTTCGGTTGGAAGACTCACCTCGGGCACCTGACGAGCGGCGGAACCATGGCGAATCTGGAAGCGCTCTGGGTGGCCGGGCGTTTGCAACCGGGAAAGAAGATCGCCGCCTCCGCGCAGGCGCATTACACACACCATCGCATCGCGAGCGTGCTGGGGCTGCCGTTCGTGGAGATTCCGGCGGATGCGCGCGGGCGCATGGACACGAAGGCGCTGGCGGCGCGGCTCGCGAGCGGGGAAATCGGTTGTGTCGTTGCAACCGTCGGAACCACCGGCACGGGTTCCATTGACCCGTTGCCGGAAATCCTCCGCCTGCGCGACCGGGATCATTTCCGCGTGCAGGTGGACGCGGCCTATGGCGGCTACTTCACGCTGGCAGGCAATTTGAGCGCCGAAACGCGCGAGGCATTCAACCTGCTCGGCCAGGCAGACTCGATCGTGGTGGATCCGCACAAGCACGGCTTGCAACCCTACGGCTGCGGCTGCGTGCTCTTTCGCGATCCGGGGGTGGGAGCGCTCTACAAGCACGATTCGCCCTATACCTATTTCACTTCCGCAGAATTGCACCTGGGTGAAATCAGCCTGGAATGCTCGCGCCCGGGAGCAGCGGCCGTGGCGCTGTGGGCGACGCAAAAACTGTTGCCGCTCGAGCCGGGAGGCGAGTTCGCGCGTGGCCTTGAAACCTGCCGCGAGGCGGCGCTCGGCCTGGCGAAGCGGCTCGCTGCCGATTCCCGCTGGCTGGTGCCCATTGCGCCTGAGCTCGATATCGTGGTTTGGGCGCCGCGCGCCTCTTCCGTGCGCCTGGCGTCTGAACTCTCGCAGCGAATCTTCGATGCTGCGGCAAAGCGCGGCCTGCACCTGGCGCTGATTCGGCTGCCGGGCAGTTATTTCCCTGCCATACCGGCCGATTCGGTTGAGAACAACGAAGCAGTGCTCTGCTTGCGCTCGGTATTGATGAAGCCCGAGCATCACGAGTGGGTGAATCGGATTCTGGAATTGTTGGATGCCGCATATCGCGATGCCAAGCTGTAGCGCGGGTGTGCCTAACGCTCGCCCACAGAGTTGAAAAAGTAGGACCGTAGCGCCTCAGGATGAATTCTGTAGCGGCGGTCTATCGGCCGTCGCAGGGGCTTGCCGTGGCAAGCCCGTACAACGCGACGCTCATAGATCGCCGCTACAGCGCGAAAATTCAAACGGGGACACTGCCAGTATGACGCGGGTGGGGACACCTGCGCTACAATTAAGGCATTGGGGCGAGTGGTTCTTACAATGTTCAAAACCATCGAATGGACGGACCAGGGCGTGCGCATGATCGACCAGACGCGCCTGCCCGGGGAAGAGATCTATCGCACTTATACCGACTATCGCCAGGTGGCGGAGGCGATTCGCTCCATGGTGATTCGCGGCGCGCCGGCGATTGGCGTGGCCGCGGCGATGGGGATTGCGCTCGGCGTTAAGAATTCGGGGGCGAAGAACGCCACAGACTTGCGCGCCGAATTCGAAGTCATTGCGCAGACGCTGGGCAAAACGCGCCCCACAGCCGTCAATCTGTTCTGGGCGATCAAGCGCATGCGGGAGGTCTTTGAGAAATTGCTCGCCGCAGGAAGCTCGGACGCTCGCGCGCTCGCCCAGGTGCGCGCGAGGCTGGTGGAAGAAGCCCAGCGCGTTCTGGCGGAAGACATTGCCATCAACGAAGCCATGGGCCGGAACGGCGCGGAGCTGATGCCGGATGCTGGAACCATCCTCACGCACTGCAACGCCGGGGCGCTGGCGACGGGCGGCTACGGCACCGCCCTGGGAGTGATTCGCGCCGCCGTGGGGGCCGGCAAAAAGCTTAAAGTTTTCGCCGATGAAACCCGCCCCTTTCTGCAAGGCGCGCGCCTGACCGCCTGGGAGCTGGCCAAGGACCGGATTCCGGTTACCATCATCACCGACAACATGGCCGGGCACTTCATGAAGCAGGGCGAGATTCGCGCCGTGATCGTGGGTGCGGACCGCATCGCCGCGAACGGCGACACAGCGAACAAAATCGGGACTTATTCGGTCGCCGTGCTGGCCCATGAAAACAGCATTCCGTTCTACGTCGCCGCACCGCTTTCCACCATCGACCTGAGTCTCGCTTCGGGCGAGCAGATTCCCATTGAGGAGCGATCCGCCGCCGAGGTCACGCACCTGGCGGGAGTGGCGCTGGCGCCGGCGGAGGTTCCCGCGCGCCACCCGGCGTTTGACGTGACGCCCGAGCGTTACATCAGCGCCATCATTACGGAAAAGGGTGCGGCCCGTGCGCCCTTCGCCCAGAGCCTACGCGCGTTGTTTGCTGAGTGATTTTTCGGGTTCGAGGGCGGCCTGGTCGGAGGAGCCCTGCACGATCCGGCGCAGCATTCTGGGGATTTCATAGACGGCGCGGTTGCGGATGGCGGCGGCACTGTCGCGATAGCGTGTGAGGTTCCCGTTTTTGAGCAGCTCCCGCACGGCGGCGGGAATCTGGTGCGGCCCGCGGACCACCATTCCGACCTGTTTTTCCAGAATCCACTCGGCGTTGTAGCGCTCCTGGGGCAACGTCCAGGCATTGCGTTCAACGATTACCGGCAGGTGCATGGCCACAGCTTCGCTGACGCTTCCGGGCCCGGGTTTGCCGATGAAGAAATCGGAAAGAAGCATGTAGAAGGGAACCTGGGTGGTGAAGCCTTCCACAAAAGTGCAAAGTCTGGCCCTGCGCCGCCGCAGTTCGTCGGCCAGTTTTTCGTTGCGCCCGCAGATGAAGATAAGCTGGAGGTTGTGCGGCCCTTCGGCGTCAAAGCGCTCGGCGATTTCCAGCATGGCCTCCGAGCCCTGCCCGCCGAAAAGCACCAGCCCCGTGGGCAGATCGGGATCAAGGCCGCGCACGGCTCGCTCCGCCCTGCGGTCGCAGGGAATGTTCTGGTAGAAGCGCGGGTGAAGAATCATGCCGGAGGACTTGAAAATCCGCCCGTCGCAAATGCCCAGGGCGCGGGCCTGCTCCACCGCCCGGGCCGACCCGCAGATGATGTACTGCCCCTGCGGCTCGATCCAGAAGTGCGGGGGGTAGTCGGCGATGTCGGTGAGAATGGTGACGAAGCGCGCCGCGGGCCGCACCTCGCGCAGGCTCTGGGCGAGGGCGCGGTTGAAGTGGGGAACCACCGAAATCACCAGATCGGCCGGGCTCGATCGGAAAAATTCCTCAAGCAGGCGCACCTGCTTGCCGTGCAGCATGCGGATCAGGAACTGGAGTACCCGCAAGCCCTGCGCGCTTCCCAGCGTCCAGCCCTTCTTCAGCATCAGGTTGTAAAGGTCCTGCATGCGGATGCCCAGCAGCTTGCGCGCCAGGTCCGTGGAATCGAGCAATTCCTGCAAATTCACCAGCCGGATTCTCCACCCGCCCTGTTCCTCCATGGCCAGCCGCAGAGCCTCCGCGGCGGCGCGATGCCCCCCGCCCGCATCGAAGAAGAAAAGGTCGACGTTTGTCATGTTCATACCTTTTCATAGTTCGTCTATCCTGTAAATAGATAATATGCATCTGTCATAAACAATTCAAGTTCAATATACATTCTTGTAACATGGGCTTTCTAACCTTAGGCGTGCGATGTGATATGCACGTCCATACGATCCACTCCGGGATGTGCACTCTGCCGCTGTTCAGGACGATTTGCCGCGAGTGCTACAGCGAACCGGAGGCGGTCTACCGGAAGCTGCGGCGCGGGGGAATGGACCTGGTCACCGTATCCGATCACGATTCCATTGACGCCGCGGAAGAGCTTCGCCACCACCCCGATTTCTTCATCAGCGAAGAAGTGACCTGCCGCACGCCGAGCGGCAATGAACTGCACGTGGGCGTATACGACCTGACGGAGCGGCAGCATGTGGAGATCCAGCGGCGCCGCAACGACCTTCCCCGCCTGGTGGCTTACCTGAGCGAAGAGCAGCTCTTCTACAGCGTGAATCACGCCTTCTCGGCGCTCACCGGGCGGCGCTCGTACGACGACTTGATGTGGCTGGACGGGGCATTTCCGGCCGTGGAGGTTCGCAACGGGCACATTCCAGAGCGCGCCAACCGCCTGGCAGAGCGCATGGCGGCGCGCTCGGGAAGGGTGTGCCTGGGCGGAAGCGACTCGCACACACTGCTCTCCCTGGGAAGCGCCAGCACGAGGGTGCCGGGCGCGCGCAACAAGGCTGAATTCCTGGACGGCTTGCGGCGCGGGCGGGCGCAGGTGGAAGGAGATTCGGGGAATTTCTGGCGATTGACGCGCGACGTGTTGCAGATCGGCGCGGCGCTGATGGAAGAAAAGCCCCTCACCCGGCTGCTGGCCCCGCTGGTGTTGGCCGTGCCGGTGGTGACGATGCTCAATTACGTTTTTGAAGACCTCTTCGCAAGGCGCTGGGGAAGCCGCTGGGAACGCAGCGCGGAGGAGCGGCCGTCGGCGCGCGGAATGCGGCCGGCCCCCGGGGAGGCAGGCGCATGACGCTGCCCGGCCACATGCTGGACTACATTTCCACGCGCGACCATCGCCTGATGCGGCGAGTACATCGCTGGCGGCCGCCCGGCTGGTTCCGATTTTGGATGATTCTGGCCACGCGCGGCGGCGACGGCTGGCTTTGGTATGCCATCAGCGCGCTGGTGGTGGCGTTGGGCGGCGCGGACCGCTACCGGGCTGTCACTGCGGCGTGGGCGGCCTGCGGAGCGGGCGCCATTCTGTTTCTCATTCTGAAGAATTTGACGGGGCGGAAGCGGCCCAACGAGATCGAGCCGCATTGCTGGGCTACACTGCTGCCCCCGGACCAGTTCTCGTTCCCCTCGGGCCACACGATTACGGCCTTCGCCTTCACGATCGCCATGGGCAGCTTCCATCCCCATTTGATGGGAGCACTGCTTTTTTGTGCGCTCAGCGTGGCGACATCCCGCATTGTGCTGGGAATGCATTTTCTCAGCGACGTGGTGGCAGGCGCGATGATCGGAACGGGACTGGGTTACGCCGGCTTCCGCATTTTTGCCTGATGCTCCCGGGCTGAGTTTTCCCGGGCTTGGTTTACCTGGCCGCCGAGGGTACTCCCGCCTGTGAGCTTCCCTCGGCTCAATCGATGCCCCCCCGGCGGCTGGGGCCTCCGTTAAATCTCAAATCTCAAAGTAATCATCCTCCGGCAAAGCCGGAGGCTTTTGCGGTGGCTGGCATCTCAAAGGGGTCTGACCGCCACCGCCAGGAAGTAACCACTCACCCTTCACCCCTTCTCCCCTCCCCCTCTTCCCTCTCCCTGGGGAGAGGGAAGAGGGGGAGGGGAGTTGGGATGAGGGGTTTCTTCGGTCCGATGAACCCCCACGTGCTGATTACCCAAACTGCTAAACTTCGGCTGCCACCCCGGCGGTGCCGGGGATCACCCACGGATTTGAAATTTCAGAATTACTCGTGGCGCAGGGCGACGATGGGGTCGAGGCGTGACGCTTTCATGGCCGGCCACAGGCCGAAAAACAAGCCGATGCTGACCGAAGCGGTGAATCCCAGGGCGACAGACCACATGGGGACGCTGGAGGGCAGCGAGGGCATGAGGGTTCGAATCAGGAAGCTGAAAAACAACGCCAGAAGGATTCCCATCAGGCCCCCGGTGGCGGTAAGGGTCATTGCCTCCAGCAGGAATTGCCAGGTGATGTCGCTGCGGCGGGCGCCGATGGCCTTTCGCACGCCGATTTCGCGGGTGCGCTCGGTGACGGAAACCAGCATGATATTCATCACTCCAATGCCTCCTACCATCAGGCCGATGGAGGAGATCACCACACAAATCAAAACCACCATGCTCATGATGCTGCGAAACTGGTTGATGATGGATTCGGCCGTGGCGATGCCGAAGCTATTGGGGGCAGTGGGCTTGTCATTCCGCAAGCGGCGCAGCAAGGCGGTGATTTCATCCTCCGCCGCGTCCACCTTGCCGGGAAATGCCACAGCGGTGATGAGGTTTTCCTTGGAATTGGGGTAAAGCTTGTGGTAAGTGAAGTAGGGAATGTAAATCACGTTATCGTTGCTGTTATTGCCGGGGAAGGATTTGCGCTTGGCGAGCGTGCCCACCACTTCGAACGAATGCCCGTCCACTTCAATGTCTTTGCCAATGGGGTCCTCGCCCTCGAAGAAGCGGGTGACAATGTCGGCGCCGACCACGGTGACATCGCGGCGGTGCAAGTCATCAAGGTCGGTAAAGAAATGGCCGTCCACGAGGTCGGCGTTCACGTTGCGCATATGCTCGGGAGTGGCGCCGCGGAAGATGGTGTCAACCATTTCCAGCCCCTTGTACTTGGCCGTGGGAGGAGGACCGTCACTGAATTTCTCAACTCCAACGCTTTCAACCGACGGGCATTCTTCCTTGATCGCCATGGCTTCCTCGTAGGTCAACGGTTTGCGCAGGCGCTGCTCGCGGGTGAGGTTGAAGTTGATCCCGGGCTCAAACTTGTAGATGAAAAGCGAGCGTGTTCCGAAGCCTTGCGCGGCGTCCACCATCTGCTGGTCAAGCCCTTCGAAAATCGAGGCCACCAGGATCACCGTGAGAGTCCCGATCAGGACACCGAGGATGGTGAGGAAGGAGCGGATTTTGTGGGTTCGCAGGGTGTCCATGGCGAGCACCAGGTTTTCACGAACGTTGTGGGGGCGATCCGCGGGCATGCTCAGTTCTCCGTGCGCAGCGCTTCAATGGGGTCGAGTTTGGCGGCTTGGCTGGCCGGATAAATTCCAAAAAAAAGTCCCACGACGGTGGAGAGCACCAGGCCCACCAGAATCGCGCTGAGGGGAATGGAGGCGTTGAAGAATCCCGGCCCAACGACCAGGTTCACGAGTTCGCTCACCATAACGGCCGCCAGCAGTCCCATTCCTCCCCCGATTCCGGCCATCACGCTGGACTCAATGACAAATTGCATGAGAATGTCTCGCCGGCGCGCGCCCAGCGATTTACGGATGCCAATCTCATGCGTGCGCTCGGTGACGCTGGCCAGCATGATGTTCATAATGACGATGCCGCCCACCACCATGAAGACGGCGACGATGCCGATGGTGACGCCGAAAACTGCGCCGGTAATCTGATGCCAGGTTTGCATGATGGTGTCGGAGGCATTGATGCCGAACGTGTCATCCTCGAGGTAGGGAATGTGCCGCCGGGCGCGCAGCAGGGCGCGCGTTTCGTCTTCGAGCCGCATCATCTGATCCGAATCCCAGGCTTGCACGTTGACTTCCAGCGACGGGCGGGGAGAAAAGTATTTCTTGTAGGTGGTGAGGGGAATCTGCACGAAGTTGTCCTGACTTTCGCCAAACGTGCTGCCGATCTTTTCCGCCACGCCCACCACGCGGAAGGGAATGCCGTTTACCAGGATTTCTTTATTGAGGGGATCGACGTTCGGGAAAAAAGCGGTCACCAGGTCCTGGCCGATAAAGCAAACCATGGATTCATGTTCGTAGTCCGGCTGGGTAATGTATCGCCCGCTCTCCACCTTCTGCATCCCGATGTCGATCATGTTGGGCGTGACGCCGGCAATATCCAGGAAATAGACCGTGTGGGACTGGTAGCGCGCATTGCTGTCAATGTTTTGGATTTCCGCCTCAGCGCCGATATTGCGGTAATTCTTCAGGTTGTCGCGTAGAAACTCAAATTCCTCAATCAGAATGGGCTTGTTGCGCCTCCGGGCCTTCAGCCACGCATCATAACCCTGCGCCCACTGGTAGCGGTGGACGATGAAGACGTTTGCCCCCAGATTGGCGATGTGGTCGGCGATGTAAAGGTTCATGCCGTTGACCAGCGACATGACGACGATGAGCGTGGTGGTGGCGATGACCACGCCGAGGAGGGTGAGAAAGGTGCGGAGCTTGTGGGCGCGCAGGGCTTCGAGCGCGATCCAGAAGGCCTCGCGGACGCTCACCCACACGCCGGATCTCGCCGCGGGGCGGATTGCCCGCGCCTGCGGAAAGGAGGCGGTTTGGTCAAGGGATGCCATGCGAATTGGAACTAGAAACCGGCTTCCAGTTCCCGATTTCCAATTTCCAGTTTCCAGTTTCCATTCCTCACCCGATTCGCTCGTCTCGCTCAATGCGGCCGTCACGAACGTGGATGATGCGATGAGCATGTGCGGCGATGTCATGCTCGTGGGTAACCAGAAGAATGGTATTGCCTGCCTCGTGGAGGCGGCCGAAAACGCCCATGATTTCCTCGCCCGTGGCTGAATCCAGGTTTCCGGTGGGCTCATCCGCCAAAATGATGGAAGGATTATTCACTAGTGCGCGGGCGATGGCAACGCGCTGCCGCTGGCCGCCGGAAAGCTCGTTGGGCTTGTGATTCATGCGCTCCGCCAGGTCCACTTTGCGGAGGGCGTCCTCGGCTTTTTCCAGGCGCTCCCGGGCGGGCATGCCGCTATAAATCAAGGGCAGCTCAACATTGTGCAGGGCGCTGGCGCGGGCCAACAGGTTGAAGGTTTGAAAGACGAAGCCGATTTCTTTGTTGCGGATGTAAGCCAGCTCATCGTCGGAGAGTTCGCTTACCAGGTGGCCATTCAGCCAGTAGGCGCCCTGTGTAGGCGTATCCAGGCAGCCGATCAGGTTCATCAGCGTGGATTTTCCCGAACCGGACGGCCCCATAATGGCCACGTACTCGCCGCGATCGATGTCGAACGAAACGCCGCTGAGGGCATGAACCTGAATGGCCTCGCCCATGTCGTAGGTTTTCCACAGGTCGTCGGCCTTGATGACCACGCCATCCGGGGGCATCTGTGTTTCCGATAATGAACTTGTGCCGGTTCGTGTTCCCATGGCCTACGCCTGTCCTTTTTCTTGCCGGGCAGTCCCTGTGCGGTGAGTCAGGTTTAAGTTACGACCCCGCCGTTGCCGGAGTGGCAGGCGTGTTGTCAATCTTGACCTTGGTGTCGTTCTTCAGCGTTCTCAGCACGCTAAAGCTGCCGGTAACGATCGTGTCGCCGGGTTGCAGGCCCTTGAGAATTTCGATGTCGGTAGGTCCCATGATGCCGCTTTCAACCTGAACGAATCTGGCGCGCCCATTATTCACCAGGAAGACGCCCTGCAATTCCTCCTTGCCCTTTTCCTTGTCCTTGGCGGAGGCGGTGACGGAGGCGGCGGTATTGGCCTTGCCCGTGTTATTTTCCAGCTCGCGGCGCATGCGGATGGTAACGGCCTGGATGGGAACGGCGACGGTATTCTGGCGTGTGGCCGTGGTGATCTTGGCCGTGGCGGAAAGCCCCTGGCGCAGCCCGGGGGGCGGGTTATCCAGCACCACCACGACTTTAAAGTCCTTGGCCTCATCGGTGCTGGTTGTCGAGCCTCCATTACTGGTTGTTCCGCTCGCGGTGCCGGTATCCCGCCCGATGGCGCTCTCACCAATTTGTGTCACGTGGCCTTTGAACGTCTGGTTGGGATAGGCGTCAATCAGCACGTCGGAGGATTGCCCGAGCTTGACACTGGGAATGTCGGTCTCGTCCACCTGCACTTCCACGGTCATAATGGAGAGGTTGGAAATCTGGTAAAGCAGGCTGCCTGCCGTGTTCTGAACGCCGGGCACAACATTTTCGCCCAGATGGACAGGAAGGTCGGTCACAATTCCGTCGAGCGGCGCGGAATAAATCGTCTGATCGAGTTGGTTTTGGTAGCTCAGCAGTTGCGCTTTGTTCTGGCCCACCTTGGCGCGCGCCGAGTCGCGGTTGGAAAGCGCCTGCTGGTACTGAGCCTTCGCCTGGACCAACTGCGCCTGGGAGGAGTCCTTGCTCGTCTGGGCGACGCGGTAGTCGCTGAGGCGCTGGTCGAAATCCTGCTGGGAAAGAAGTTGATCCTTAAAGAGCTCCTGGCCGCGCTTATAATTATCGGTGGCCTGATTGAGTTTAGCGACCGCCTGAGCAAGATTCGCCGTTGCCGTATCAAGGGCTGCCTTGGCCGAGTTGACGTTCGCGTCCTGCGCCGCCAGATCCGCCTCAGATGTCGTGACGGCCGCCTGCTGGGCTTCCACGCCCGCTTCTTGCTGCACGTCCTCGGTGCGCATCAGGAGTTCGCCCTTGGTGACGTGGTCGCCTTCCTTAACTAGAATTTCGGTGATCTTGCCGAAAGAATTGGCATTCACATTAGCCTGATTTTGCTCGACGGGTTTGACCTCACCGTTGGCGGTCACGATCTGGGTCAAATCCTCGCGCGTCACCTTGCCCGTTTGGACAGTCACCACGCCGCGCTTGCTCCAAACCACCCCGCCGATCGCCAGGCAGAGAAAAGCCACGATGCCCACCACGGCGAATGTGACCTTCTTCCACTTTTTCATTCCCGTTCCATTCCGATGCCGGGTTGGACCGTGGGGCGGCTGCTCTGCCCACGTTTGGCCATTGGTCTTTCCCAGCTCCAACTCTTTAATTTCCGCCATGGAGGGCTCCTCTCACTTCCCGGTCTGATGCCATCGCCCCAACTTGCCGCTGGGCACGGGCCAGTAATTGCGTGCCAGAGTGCCTTCTGATTTTTGATTTAGTGTACAAACCCGCTGCCGGCTCCCATTGCGTATACGCGAATTGAGCCGCAAAAGTTTCGTGAATATTTGCGCTGCGAGTGCGACAAACCGCGGGGTCAGCGCCGACGAATTGCTCACTTCTTCCGGTGCTCGCTTGACATCGGCGATCAAGCGGAGAACCCCGGACCACTGCCTTATCCATTCTTAACCTTGCAAGCAACCCATTTTAACGCTTTCTTGCATGGTAGGAACAGGATTTTCTTGTCGCTGAAACTTGTCCCGGCACTTAGGATTGCGAATCAGTTTTCCGGAACCTCAAATCACAGAGTTGCATTATATTTTGCGCTTGAACCAGCGTTTCTTCCGAATCTGCCCATGCTATTAGACGCCCCCAATGAACCAGAGTTATCCAAAAGGAAATGGGTTGTATGCCCTCACAGTGAAGTTTTTCGCCGACCTGGGTGACAATTGGGACCCCCGTCCCCTGCCGAGCTATCCCGGAAAGTAGGCAGATTGTTACCGGCAGTCGGATTTGGAGCCCCTCAAGGACGGTCCCCAAAGGGCGGTCAAAGGTCTGCCGGGAGGGAGGCCACCTTTGCGACGGGGTGTGCATCCAACAGGTCGCCCGGATTAAGGTGGACTCCTGTGGTGGATACCGGGTGCCTCTTGGTTCTGTTCCATCATGCGAGGTTTGGTATATGTCGT
>JASHTZ010000200.1 GCA_030040295.1 Terriglobia bacterium
TTATCCGCCCGTCGCCATCAATTTTCCCGCCGTTCCGTTCGGCGCGCGCGATTGCGGTTTCGTTTGTCTGGGCCGCGTCGCGCCGGAGAAATGCGTGCATTCGGTGATTGCGATTCTTCAGAAGGTGCGCGAGCGCGGCCACGATGTGCACCTCCACATCCTGGGCGGACTGGATAATTCCGATTACGCGCACAAAGTGCGCCGCCTGGCGGAACAGTTTCGCGAATGGGTACACCTGGAAGGGTGGGTGCAGGGCGAACAGAAGGTCAAGCTGCTCACGGGTCACCGCTTCGGCATTCATGCCCGCCCGAACGAGCCTTTCGGAATCGCCGTCGCGGAGATGGTTCAGGCCGGTTGCCTGGTGTTTGTTCCGAACGAGGGCGGCCAGGTGGAAATTGTCAATCAACCTGCACTGACTTTTCAGGATGAGGCTGAAGCTGTCGAGAAAATTCACGCGGTTCTGGCCAGTGAAGCGGAAGCGGAAAAACTGCGCGACCGGCTGCACGATGCTTGCGACGCTTTCTCCGTCACGACCTTCGTTAAAACCATGCGCAGCACCGTGGCGGATTTCGCGAGCCGGAGGACGCCCGTAGATTCAATGGCCAATTCGACGGCGGCGCCCTGATGGGTACGTTTCGTTCGCGCCCGGTCTGAGTTCGCGGCGGCGCGGTCGGCTGGATTCTTCGCAAAAGGCTTTGGCATTTTGGATTAGAACCATGGATGTACCTCCCACCCATCCTCGAGGGCAGGCTGACCCTGTCATCGAGGAACATCCCGAATCTGCCCGTTCCTTCGAGGTGGAAGTGTCTGTGGTCATTCCCTGCCTGAACGAGGAAGACTCGATTGCGTTCTGCGTTGACGAAGCCACTCAGGTGCTCCGCGCAGCGGGGATTTGCGGTGAGGTGATCGTCGCAGACAACGGGTCGACTGACGGCTCAGCGCAAATCTCCCGGCAACATGGCGCAAGGGTCGTGTCTGTGGCTGCGAAGGGCTATGGGAGCGCTTTGCAGGGAGGCTTCAAGGAGGCGCGCGGACGCTTTATTATCATGGCGGATGCGGATGGGAGCTACAATTTTTCCGAGATGCCGCGCTTTGTGGGAAAGTTGCGCGAGGGCTTCGACCTCGTCATGGGGAACCGGTTTGCAGGAGAAATTCAGCCAGGCGCCATGCCGTGGCTTCACCGGTACGTGGGGACGCCGGTCATGTCGGCGATCATCAATCTGCTCTTTCAAGCCGGAACGGGCGATGTGAATTGTGGGATGCGGGCTTTCACCAAACGGCTTTGGGAACATATGGACCTGCGAACCACGGGCATGGAATTCGCCTCGGAGTTCGTGATCAAAGCTGCCCGGTCCGGCGCGCGAGTTGCCGAAATTCCCATTACCCTGCGTCCCGACAGGCGCCGGCGCCCGCCGCACCTGCGCAGCTTTCGAGACGGGTGGCGGCATCTGCGCTTTATGCTCCTCTACGCCCCTGACTGGCTGTTTATTCTTCCCGGCGTTCTGCTGTTTCTCCTGGGAGTTGCTCTGGTCCTGTGGTTGTTGCCGGGCCCGCGTCACCTGGGGCGCATCGAGATTGATCTGCACACCATGCTCTTTGGGATGATGTTCGCGCTGCTCGGCACGCAGATTGTTTCCATCGGACTTTTTGCGAAGGTCTTCAGTTACACGGAACGGTTCTCTCGAACTCACCACGGTCTGGAACGATGGTTGAAACGAATTACCTTGGAACAAGGGCTTGCACTCGGCGCGATCTTCATCCTGATCGGCGGCTCCGGAGCAATTTGGGTATTATGGAAATGGGTGGCGAGCGGGTTTGGGCCGTTGCATGACGTGCGGTTCGTTTTATTCTCGTCGCTTTGGGTGTTGCTCGGAGTTCAGGTCGTCTTCTCTTCATTCTTTCTCAGCATGTTAGGAATTAATCGAGGAACCTACATCGGCGATGACGAGTCGGCCTGATTCAGCGGTGGCCCTGCGGCTCATCGAGTCCGTGCACAAGCGGCTGGTTTTTGGGCGCCGGGTGAAAGTTCTCTCTACGGCACTTGCCGAATTCCTTCCTGCCGCAGGTTCGGCGCTGGATGTGGGTTGTGGTGACGGAACACTGGGATTTCTCCTTGGACAGAAAAAGCCGACCCTTTCTCTGCTCGGCCTCGAAATAATGCCCAGGCCTTTCTGCCGGATCGAGTGCAGAGCCTTCGACGGCAAAACCATTCCTCATCCCGATTGCTCATTCGATGTTTGCTTATTTGTAGATGTCCTTCATCACACCGATGACCTCCTAGGCCTGTTGCGAGAAGCCGAGCGAGTGGCCCGAAGGTATGTGCTGATTAAAGATCACCTGTGCGAAAATAGGGCCGACCGCGCCATCTTGAGCTTTATGGATTGGTTCGGAAACCGTCCCCATGGTGTGGTGCTTCCTTTCAACTATCAGACCAAGGCGCAGTGGCTCAAGATTTTCCCAGCTTGTGGTTTGCGGTGCGTGGCATGGAAGCAACTCCTCCAGGGACTCTATCCATGGCCATTCAGCCTGGTGTTTGGCCGCAATTTGCATTTTATCGGTCTCTTTGAGAAAAGGCATGAAAACCGCTGAGGTTGATTTACAACAGCCGGGAGGCTTCCAAAGTTCCCGGGAAAAATCACGAGTTAATTACATTCGTCTGGCCTGCTGGGTTGTTCTTGTGAGCCTAGCGCTACTGGAACTGTGGTCAGGAAGGTACTACACGGACCCGGACGGGATCTCTTACCTGGATATGAGCGACACATTTCTGCGTCACAATTGGCATCTGCTGATCAATCCCTATTGGAGTCCCATGTACCCGTTTCTGCTGGGTGTGGCAACCTGGCTCCTGCGCCCCTCCGCGTATTGGGAATTCGTCGTCGTTCATTTCGTCAACTTTCTTGTCTTCTTTGCAATGCTGGCAGCCTTTGAGATCCTGCTTCGCGAGGTCATGCAGCTCGCGGCGGAGAAAAGAGAGGATGAAGAAGCCGGTTCAATAATCCCGCTGCCTCCTTGGATGTGGCAAATGCTGGGTTATAGCCTCTTTGCGTGGAGTGCTTTCGTAATGATCAACGGGATTCGCAAAGTTTCTCCTGATTCGCTGGTTGCGACATTTGTCTATCTTGATGCAGCACTCTTGCTCCGGATGCGCAGACGGGGGCTAGTATTGAAGCTATGTTTGATCCTGGGAATTACCCTGGGCCTTGGTTACATCGCCAAGGCAATACTTTTTCCCATGGCATTCGTATTCATGGTTGTCGCCCTGGTTTTGGGATACGGTTTGCGAAAGAAAACCGCCCCACTGGCTTTGACGCTCTTGGTCTTTGTTGCCCTGGCCGCCCCACTGTTTCTAAACATTTCGCGGGTCGTGGGAAGGCCGAGTTTTGGCGAAGTCGGAAGCATTAATTACGCCTGGTTTGTCGACGGGGAGGAAGCGCTTCACTTTTATTCGGCACTTCCCGCGCGCTACCTCAAACATCCCATTCCGCTCATTCACAAGAATCCCAATGTGTTTGAATTTGACGAAGCGATGAAACCAACCTACGCATTGTGGTTTGATCCGGCGTACTGGAACGCAGGCGTCAAGCCTCGGTTTGAGGTTAAAGGTCAATTGCGTGTGCTGAGCCAATCCCTGACTGATTTTTACGCGCATTTAGTATTGCCGATGTGGGGCTTGATCGCGGGCTTTCTCATCCTACTCCTCATGAGTCCTGACTTGCCTTTCCGCCTTAAAGACATTGCGAAAGCCTGGGTGCTCATCCTGCCCGGAGTCGTCGGCCTCTCGCTTTATGCGCTGGTGCTCGTGCAGGAGCGGTACATTGCGCCCTTTGCGGTGTTAATCTGGCTGGGATTGTTCTCGGGAATCCGCATCCGCAAATCCCAGGAGTCAGCGCGCCTTGGCGCCGTCACCACCTTGGTGGTCGCCGGTTCGCTAATGGTTTTGACTCTTCAGTTTGTGGTTTTTCATCTTGTCGAGCCGCTCCACATCCTTCAGGGAAGGGGCGGAATGTATTACCGCGTGGCGGAATCATTGAATAAAGCGGGCTTGCAACCCGGCGATTCGGTTGCCATCATCGGGTCGGGGTGGGACGGCATGTTCTGGGCGCGGCTGGCGCGGGCCCAAATCGTGGCCCAAATCATTCCTGAGGACGCGGACGGCTTCTGGCGCGCTGACTCGGGTACGCGCGCAGACGTCTTTGCCGCGATGGCCAGAACCGGCGCCAAAGCCGTGGTCACCGAAAGTGCGCCGCCTTCCGCTGCCGCCGCAAACTGGCAGTGGACGGGCGTCGAACATTACTACGTGCATTTCCTTGCCTCTATGGGAGCACACGATGGCGGATAGTCCCCCGCGCATTTCGGTGGTGATACCCGTCTTTAATGAGGCGGCAACGATTGCCGAAATTCTCTGGCGGGTGCAAGCCGTTGACCTTGACAAGGAAATCGTGATTGTCGATGACGGCTCGACGGACGGTTCCCGTGACTTCCTCGCGGCGCTGGAAGAAGCGGCGAAGCGCGCTCCCGCCGTAATGATGCTTCCTTCCACCGGGCGCGAACTGCGCGCGGACAACATCCGAGTGTTTCTTCTGGACCGCAACCGGGGCAAGGGAGCGGCTCTGCGGCGGGGATTTCGCGAAGCGCGGGGCGCCACGGTGATTATTCAGGACGCCGACCTGGAATACGATCCAGCGGATTACGCGCAATTGCTCGTGCCCATCGAA
>JASHTZ010000201.1 GCA_030040295.1 Terriglobia bacterium
GACTTCTGACTCCTGTTTTCTGGCCCCTGCCTAGTGTTCCTCTTCACTTCCACGTCCACGTTTAGAAGCTGAATCTGCCTTGGAATTCCACGACGCGTCCAGCCAAACCGGCCGTGGCAAGACCAAAGTTCGCGGTGTTATTCAGCGAAGTGCTTGCTGAGTCGAAGCCGAACGGCGCAAGATTGAGGGTGTTGAAAATGTTGAAGAAGTTGGCGCGGACTTCGACATTCGCCAATTCACCCAGGCGGAGGAAGGAGGGTAGCAGGAAGCTCTTTGCCACGCTCAGGTCCGCATCGCGATAGTGCGGCCCGCGGAAGGAATTGCGGCCGATTCCCGGCGGCCCGCTGGTGGCGAAATCAAAATAATAGGCGGGACCAAGCGGGAAATCCCCGCCGGGACGAATGAACGCCGAATTCGAAGTATCATGAATGGCCCCATTATTGTAGGCTACTGGACGAGTGGGCGCGAGCGTTGCGCCGCTGGGCGTCTGAACGGATTGTCCGCTCACAGGCGTCCAGGGGAAGCCAGAATGGTAGGTGAACATCGGGTCTATACTCCAACCGCCCAGCGTCTTCCCCACCCAGTCGGTGCGATGCCGGAGAAATGGCAGTTCGTAAACGGCCGCGCCGGTCAGGTATTGGGTCACGTCAAAGTCCGAGGGACCGCGCTCGGAGAGAAGATTCTGCGGGTAAGTTTCATTGGTGCAGGCGCAAGGGCCTTCCCAGGAGCTTTCGTCAATGCTTTTGCTGTAGCGATAATTGACGATGGCGTAGAGTCCGTGGCCAATCTTGTGGTTCACGCTCGTGGTTAAAGCGTCGTAAGCCGAGTTTACGTCCGGGATCAGCGAGAAAACGCCGCCGGAAAAGGGGTTGTAGCAATCGGCCTGCGTGGTCACGCAGTTGGCCCCGGGATCGGCGGGCAGCGGGAAGTAGGGCTGGGGATAGAGGTAGTTCAGGTTCAACAATCGGTCGATTTTGTGGCCGGCGCTGCCCTCGTAATTCGCGTCCCAAAACCAATTCTTGCCGAGGTTGTATTCATATCCGAAAGACCACTCTTCCACATACGGTGTGGGTGTGTTGCGGAACGCGCCGTAAATTTGCACTCCGCTTCCTGCCAGTCCGCCGGTGTTCGGATCCAGGCCCGTGGCCCAATTGGGGTCGGCGGGAAAGCTGGAGGGAGAATGGCTGGCACCGAGGGTGTAGTAAAGCAGGCCGTTGTCGTTTGGAGCGCTTGATGTTCCGCAGCAATCAGAAATCGCCGCCGTGAAGGGCGGATCCTGGCGGATGTTATCGAATACCTGCTCCGGCAGGCGGTTGAAGAATACGCCGAACCCGCCCCGGACCACCAAACGGGTGTGAAAAAACTTCGGGCTGTAGGCAAAGCCAAAACGCGGGCCGAAGCTGTGATTATCCGAGTTGTAGAGTGAGCTGGCGGCCTCCACCTTTCCCGGCGCGTCGCCTGGAACATTGAATACAAAGTTGCTGATCTCGCCCCGGGTTTCATTGAGTGGTGTAAAGTCTTCCCAGCGCACGCCCAGGTTCAGCGTGAAGTTGGGGCGCAACTTCCAATCATTTTGGAAAAACAACGCGTAGTCGGCGGTGCGGAAATACCGCTGGCCGGTGGTGGGCAGCCCGGTGGTGGGACTCGCCTCAATCTCCTCAAAGATGGGCGCATCGTTGGCAAAGTCCCAGAGATATTCGAACACGATATCGGGCCGCGCCCCTCCGATCAGGTTGTTGTTGCTCTGCTCCTTGATGACGTCCACGCCGTATTTGAAGGTTTTGTTGCCCTTCACCTGGCTCAGCGTATCCCCGAAGGCGATGGTGTTCTCCGCCTCGATTCCCGGCGTGTTGGGGGACCACTCGGGACCGATTTCAATTCGCCCGCCATTCGATGCGAAGGGAAAGCCCTGGATTTCCACGCGCGGCATCCCGAAATTCGCCTGCGGGTTGGAAAGAACCTGATTGAAAGCGTACCGCGTCACGTTTGCTCGCGCCTGATTCAGGATGGAGGGCGTAAAGGTGTGGTTCCACAACAAGGTGGTGACGGAGTTCGTGGGCTGGATGTTCAGGTCGGCCATGGGCTCGCTGCCCGTGGTGTTGTCCGCTCCAAGGTTATTAAAGAGCGTCACGTAAGTGCTGCCGGAAATCGTGTCGCGCATGGTGGGATTGAAATCCATGCGGTAGTTGTACTGATTGCCGCTGACGGTGCTGGGAACGGCCACGTAGGCGTACTCGACATCCGGCACGCCGTCGAATCCGCCGCCGGTCGAACCGCTGAAATCGTCCACATACGCGGCGGGGTTACCATAGGGTGTCCCCGCGCTAAAGAAGTTCTCCGCCCCGGTGATGGAGCCGAGGTCGAGCCCTCCGGCAACCGCATTGCAGGTTCCGGCGGCAAAGCCCACGTTGCACGATTGGGGAAGCAGCGAAACCACGCGCGGGGCGTAGCCGGGGTTCTGAAGAATCGCCGCGCTCACCCCGTTCGGACGCATGGAGATGACCTGTTGGACAAATTGCGGGGTCAGGACATACTCGTCCGCGAAGTTGCCCACGTTGTCGCGCATGCCCTCGTAGGAAAAGAAGTAAAAGAGCTTGTCCTTTTTGATCGGTCCTCCAAAGCTGCCGCCGAATTGGCGCGTTGCATCGTTCACGCGCTCCGTCGGATTCCCGAGGCCGTTGTAGTCGTTATAAGCGTTCAGTCCCGGGTCGTCGTATTTGAAGAATGCACTTCCGTGGATGTGGTTAGTGCCGGTTTGGGAGACCACCTGAACGATGGCCCCGGAGTTGCGGCCATATTCGGCGGAATAGCCGTTGGTCACCACCTGCATCTCTTTCACCGATTCCTGGTTGGGCGTCACCACGGCGGCGCCGCCCCACGTCAGGCTGTTGGCGCTCACGCCGTCGAGCAGAAAATTGTTGTCGGAAATTCGCTGGCCGTCGGAAGAAATCTGCACCATGTTTTCGGTCTGGAAGATCGAGTCATTCGATCCCCCCGGCCCCGCCGTGTTGGGCAGGAGATTGGAATTGCCATTGTTCGCCCGCGAGGAATCTCCAAAAACTCCGGGCGTGAGGCGCAGCAATTCATAAGGGTCGCGCCCATATTGCGGCAGGTCGAGCACTTCCTGCGAACTGATGGTGCCGGAAAGCACCGCGTTCTCCGTTTGCATGGAAGGAGAAGTTTGCGCGGTAACCGAAACTTGCTGCTGTTGCGTCGCCGGGTGCAGAGTGATGTTCAGCCCGGTGGTGTTTTCCGCAGCGATTTGCACGTTGGTGTATTCGGCGGGAGCGAAACCCTTGAATTCCACCCTGACGGTGTAAACCCCGGGCGGCAGGGCTGTGACGCTGTAAAAGCCTTCTTTGCTGGTCGTCGCGTGCTGCTTCACTTGGGTCGCATCATTTGTGACCGTAACTGTCGCGCCGGAAACCACGGCCCCGGACGGATCGGTTACCGTGCCCTGAACGGAGGCGCTGTATTGCGCGGCGGCGTTCACCGCTGCATAAAGAACCAAAAACATTCCCAACACAATAACTTTGAAGGTAAAGGGAGAATCAGCGCGTTGCATTACGATTGCCTCCTTGGATCTCCGGCTGGGGGTGGATGAAGGGGGGAGGGTGAGAGGACTTTATGGGGCGTGCTTCATTATACAGAGCGCCATCAATCCTTTCGCGGATGGTTGTAGCGGGGTTCGCAACCGCCGCAGGGGCGAGGCGGCGCTTCGCCCCTGCGATTCGTCGATCAGATATCCGCTACGGTTTACGGCGCTTCGTATAGCCCTAAACTCTCGCGTGCATTTCAGCCTCGCCTCGAAACTTTATCTTCCGATTTCTAACCCGACGCTTGGAGGAAACTTGCAGTGTCAATCAACCAGCAAAACTACCTGCGAACCCCAATCACGCGGATCCGTACTTCCCATCGCGTTGGGCGGTGGAGCTCTCTCGAGGGGTAAAGCAACCCCTGCTTCCTGCAGCCCCGAGCTTGCCGCCCATGGTGCAGCAAGACATCAATTTGCTTTTTTAGCTGATACGCAATTTGGGGACAATCGGGTGATGACAGGCAATGCCGTGCGGCACATACCCGACAACAAGGCGGCAAACGCAGGTGAGCGCCGGGCTGCCGCGGGTCATTTTGGGCGGACCACGCTACCTGCCTGACAGCAGAAGGGAACGGAAGTGCGGGAGATTATTTCTCTAGGTTCGAACCTTCACTGCCGCGAGCTCTTCAAGAAAAGTCACCACGGCCGCGTAGTCCTGATCGCCTTTGCCCTGCGCTTTGGCGGCCATGTAGACCTCCTTCACCGCCGCCAGCACGGGCATGGGCACGCTCTGTGCGTAACCTGCTTCCGCAGCCAACTCCAGGTCCTTGTGCATGAGCTTGAGAGGAAAGTATGGAGTGAAATCGCCTTTAAAAATGAACGGCGCCTTGAAGTCAGTGATTCCCGCGCGCGCCATGCTGGCCTGGATAATCTCCAGCATCGTCTCCGGCCTCACGCCCGCTTTGGCGGCGAGCACGAAGCCTTCGCAAAAAACCTCGACCATCGTTGCCTGAATGGTGTTCTGCGCGAGCTTCGCCGAAAGCCCCAGCCCGTGCAAGCCGCAATAGATATGCTTCTTCCCCATGATCTTCAGGATGGGCATGGCGCGGTCGAAGGTCTCGCGGTCGCC
>JASHTZ010000202.1 GCA_030040295.1 Terriglobia bacterium
TCGATTTTCTGAGGAACGAGTGCCGCTGGTATTCCTCGAACGGGGAATCCTTCGTGGCGCAAATCCCCTTTGTTCATGATGGCGTGGCCCGGGAATTTTCGGCCGAAGCTCTGGAGAAGATCAATCAAAGAGTCGCTTCTGGAAGAGCCACGTATCCGGATTTTGTAAAGGAAGGCGCCGCCGTCGGATGCGCTTTCTACACGGTTTTCTTGAATGGAAAGAAAGTCCGGTATTTAGGCCGCGACGGCGGCGAGCACATTCAGTACTTCCCCGGTTCGAAGCCGTAAGGATTTGCGACACGACTGATGTTCGCAGGGAATGAAATCACAATTGGAGCTCATCATGAAAACAGTTGCACGCTCGAAAACGAAGTCGGTGGATATCGAAGCCGCGCCCGCGAAGGTATACACCTTCCTGGCCGATCCCATGAACTGGCCGCGCTATGCGGTGGTCAATTTGCGCTCCGTGTCGCCCGGCCGCGATGGCTGGTTCAAAGCCCTCACCAAATTTGGCGAAGGAGAAATCAAGGTGGACGGCAAGGAAGAGTTCGGACTTCTCGACCACGTGTGGCGCGACCCCCAGGCGACGTGGAAAGTCTACGCGCGCGTGGTCCCCAACGGCGCTGGATCCACTTTTTTGATAACCCTTTTCCAGCCGACCGTGATGACGGACCCACAATTCGACCACGCCATGAAGGAGATGGACATCGAAATGGCGAAGCTGAAAGAGATCGTGGAAACCTAAAGGGGCCATCGCAAGCCGGCGAGAACTGCCGTCCTGTGAAGCCACGCGCCAGGTCTGTCATCCGCGGTCGATTTGTGCGATACTCCGCAAGCCGCAGAGTCGCGGAGCAACCAGCATGAACCTGAACCCGGATTGGATCCCCATGAAGTGGCCGTGTGGGCCCCTGGACCTGGCACGCCAGGGCAAGTCCTCAAATCCCGAAGTCAAAGATGATTCCCTCGCCGCATGGGCCAAGCCCACAGCTCTCGAATTACTGAAGGGCACCCCCATCAATTGCATAGTGGTGGAGTGGGCGGGGGGCGGCGCTGACGATTCCGCGCAACAGCAGGCGCTGAAGCCGCTTATCGAGGCCGGCCGGCAAATGGGAATCAGCTTCGTGGGAAAGGTTTCGCCGGGCAACGGGCTCGCAGCCAGTGTTGAATCCGCGCGCGCGGCGGGAATTTCAGCGGTAATCCTGGACCAGCCTCCCAAGATTCCGCTCGGCCTTCCGGTAATTCTGCAATTTGCGCAAGACGAAGTGGCCTGGGATGTGGCGACGCCCATCTACAGCGCGACGGGGCTCGAGTGGCCGGGTCTGAAGCTTGACACGATGCACGGGGACACAGCCGTCGCCGGCCCCACGGGCGTTCCCTGGGTGAACTCGAACGCTTGGTTCTCTCTGCTCGCACGGGAGCTGGCTCCGGGAAAGATCCGCTGGTTGGACTTTGACACTCCCGACGACCCCAAGCACCTTGCCACATATTCAATGGCGGTTGCCGACAGCGAGGCTTATGGCAGCCGGTGGATCATTTCCCCCACTGACGAATTTCGCAGTGCCCTGCTGAAAGCGAATCCGCAGGCTGTTGCCTCGTGGAGTGAGACGTGCAAGACCCTCGCATTTTTCGAAAGCCATCGCGAATGGGAGGGGTTCCGGTCGGAGGGCATCCTCGCGGTGATTTCCGATTTCCGCGGCGACCATGCCTTCATGAGCGATGAGGTCCTGAACCTGCTCAATCGCAGCCGCGAGCAATTCCAGATTATCGAAAGGTCCAAAGCGCTCTCAAACCCCTTCACCGGCTTGAAAGCGATCCTCTGGCTTGATGACGTTACGCCCGGCAACCCGCAGCTTGAGGGGTTGTTAGCCTTCGTCAATCAGGGTGGACTACTGATCGCGCCCGCCTACTGGGGCCCGCCCGGGGTGACCCCGAAAAAACGCGCCCCTGCCATTGATTATAAAATGTATAATGTTGGCAAGGGGCAAATCGCCGTGCCCGAGGAAGGGTTTGTGAATCCGTACCAGATAGCCATAGACGCGCATCTGCTGGCGAGCCGGCGGAACGATCTGGTGCGCCTCTTCAACCCTGCCACCACCAATTGCCGCGCGAGTTTCGATCCCGCGAGCAAAACGCAGGTCGTTCAAATTGTCAATTATTCTTCCCAGCCGGCCGATTTTGTAACGCTCTGGGTGAGGAACAGCCCCCATGCAGGGCAACTTTGGAAGCCGGGGTCGAAAGATGCGGCTACCATCCCCGGCAAGCCCGGAGCCCCGGGAACCGAATTCGATCTACCCACCATCGCCGTGACCTGCGCGGTGGAGATTGAGGGTTCAAACACATGATGACTCCACACTGTTCACGTCGGAAATTCCTGGGCGCCGCCGGAGCCGCGGCGGGAGCATGGCTCGCCCGCCCGGCAATGTTTCTGGCCCGGCCCGCGCCGGCCGGGCGCGTGGCGGTGGGAATGTGTCCCGACTACGGCCCGCAGGTGATGTCCGCACTCGCCACCATGTTCGACCAGCTCGGCGGGCTGGAGAAGCTTGTAAGCGGCAAGACCGTGGCCATCAAGTTGAACCTTACCGGCGATGCCACGATGCGCCTGGGTTATCTTCCCGCAGGGCTGACCCATTGGGTGCATCCCGACGTCATCGGCGCCACGGTGCACCTGCTCGGCCAGGCGGGCGCCGCGCGCATCCGACTGCTGGAAAGCCCGATTATCACCGCCGAGCCCCTCCAGGAATTCATGCTCCAAGCCAACTGGGAGCCGCACCAATTCGTGAGTGCCGCGCCGCGCGTGGAATTTGAGAACACGAATTTTCTCGGATATGGGAAGAAGTACTCGCGCTTCATGGTTCCGGGGGGCGGCCTGATGTATGCGGGATACGATTTGAACCACTCCTACGAGGACTGCGACGTCTTCGTTTCCATGGCCAAGTTGAAGGA
>JASHTZ010000203.1 GCA_030040295.1 Terriglobia bacterium
GCTGCGGTGCGACGAAAGGCAAGAATGCCTGCGCCGGCAAGGGTGAATGCAGCACCAAGACCAGTTGCAAAGGCAAGCCCTGCAAGGATTAGTTCTTGCAAGCAGAGCGGCTGCATACGGGTGGCGGGATGCTCTTACCGCCCGCCGCGGTCTCACTGCCCCGACTCTCAAGCCGTGAACCTCCATGCCCGCGAACCGTTTCAACGGAAACTCGGACTATGGCGTGGGCATTGGCCTGCGCATTCCCCATTATCGCCACATCTTCGAAAGAAAACCCGTCGTTAGTTGGTTTGAAATCATCTCTGAAAACTTCATGGGGGGTGGCGGCCTGCCGCTCAAGAACCTTGACCGGATCCTGGAGCGCTATCGCGTGGTGCAGCACGGTGTCTCCATGTATTTCGGTTCCGCCGAGCCGTTGAACCGCGATCACCTGAGGCGACTGAAAGCCCTGGTGAAGCGCACCAGCACGCCCTGGCTCACCGACCACCTATGCTGGGGAAGCGTGGACGGCCGGTATTCCCATGACCTGCTACCCATGCCCTATACATTTGAGGCCGCCCGCCGCGCCGCGCAGAAAATCCGGCAGGCGCGTGACTTCCTGGAGGTGCCCATCGCCGTCGAAAACGTCAGCAGCTACGCAGAATTTCACGTTTCCGAAATGACCGAATGGGAATTCCTGAATGAGGTGGTGGAGCAGGCCGATTGCGGAATTCTCCTGGATGTGAACAACATCTACGTCTCCTCGCGAAACCACGGCTTCAACCCGTACGATTACCTGAATGGCGTCCCCGCGGAGCGCGTTGCCCAGATTCATATTGCCGGGCACTCGAAGTTTCAAAAGTACATATTGGATACCCATGATCACCCGGTCATCGCTCCGGTGTGGGGACTTTATGCGCGCGCCATCGAGCGCGCCGGGCCCACCCCCACGCTGCTGGAATGGGACGATCGCATTCCCTCCTTTGAAGAAGTCCACCGTGAAGCCCTGAAAGCCAGGCGCTATTTGCCTGCCGAGCTGAAGGCGGCGTCATGAACCTGGAGCAGATTCAGCGCGCGGTATTCGAGGTCATTCGCCAGCCCCTCACGCCGTCGCAACACCTCCGCCCCCGCCTGCCCGATGGGCGTTCCACCCGCAAAATTGCTGGCGCCATCATCAAGCCCAATGACCGCCTGGCCTCCCACGAGCGCCTGGAGATTTACAACCAGCAGTATTGGTTCAGGATCCTGAGCAGCTTCCAGGAAGATTTTCCCGGCCTGCGAGGCCTGATTGGCCCGCGCAGATTCGATCAACTTTCCGTCGCTTACCTGGCGGAAAATCCTTCCCAATCGTTTACGCTGCGAAATCTCGGGTCGCGCCTGGAATCGTGGCTCCGCAGCCATCCGGAATTTGCGCCTGGGGTCCACCGCTTGGCGATCGACATGGTCCGCGTGGAATGGGCCGAAATCAAGGCGTTCGACGGCCCCGAGTTGCCGCGATTCTCCAGGGAAGAACTCGCCGGTTTGAGCGGCGGCACGGTCTTTCGCCTGCAACCGCATCTGCAAATGCTCGAACTTGCTTATCCTGTGGACGACCTGCTCTTTCGCGTTCGCGGCTCCGAGAGCCGGCACAACATGGTGAGCAATGCGGTTAAAAGAACCGGCCGGCGCGCGAAAATCCGGAGGACTTCCCTGCCCAGGAAACAAAACACCTATCTGGTTGTTTACCGCTTTCAGGAAACCGTTTACTTCAAGCGCCTCACGCGCGAGGCCTTTACCCTACTTGCCGCTTTGGGCCGGGGCAAAGCCCTGGGCGCAGCATTGGAAGGTTCCATGCCCGAATCCGCGGCGAAAGTCGCAGTCTTCCGCAAGCAGGTTCGCAAGTGGTTTGAAGATTGGGCGTCGCTGGGCTGGCTTGCAAAGTAGTGTGAGTCCACATCGGCAGTACAAAGTCAGGCCAATTCGTCTTTTGTAGCGGCGGTCTATTGACCGTCGCCGGCGCTCATAGAGCGCCGCTACAGCGATTTGCGCCGGATTAAAAATCAGGCGCGACTGGCAAATCAATCAATTTCCCTATATGAAACTCCTCGACCGAATCTACGCCTGGTTTCTGCGCGCAGCCAACGCCTGCCAATCACCTCTGCTGCTGGCCATTCGGCTTTATTGGGGCTGGCAATTTTGGCTGGCCGGTTGGGGGAAGATAACGAATATTCCGCACGTGGTCGAATACTTCACTAACCTGGGTCTGCCCGCCCCCAATTTCACCTCTTACTTTATTGCCTGTCTTGAAGCTATCGGCGGCGTGTTGCTGGTGCTCGGCCTCGGCTCGCGCTTAATCTCCTTGCCCCTGGCAATCGATATGTTCGTTGCCTACGCCGTGGCGGACCGTGACGCACTTTTTGCAATCTTCTCT
The DNA here is from genome assembly GCA_030040295.1 of Terriglobia bacterium. GTDB lineage: Bacteria > Acidobacteriota > Terriglobia > UBA7540 > UBA7540 > Bog-366. Next base: position 2,390 of record JASHTZ010000203.1, read on the forward strand.
GACCCTGACAAATTTATGGGCTCGTCTTCGTACACCTTTTTGCTCGCTTCCCTGCTGATTCTCATCTTCGGCCCCGGATTTTTCTCCCTCGACCACCTCATCGCTTGGTATCGTAAGAAAAACCACCCGTCACCGGAAACATGACGAGTTCCAGCAGTTTTCGCTGCGTCCACTGTGAGAAACGCCTTTGACTCAGAGGGCACGGAGGGCGCTCTGATAACGGTCCTGGGCAGGATGAATCCCCTCATTTCCTGATCAGCCACACCTCCGCCACCTGAGCCCCGCGTCCATTCCCTCCCAGCCCCGGTTCGCGCGTCCAAGCCAAGATCAACTCACCGGAGGCGGTCGCCTCCTGAGGAATATCGAATTCCAGCGGCGCCACCAGCTTGGGCTTTGAAATGAAGGGATGAATCTCCGGCCCGTTCTCGCAGGCGAGGCGGATTTTCAGGTTGGGCGAATCACCCGCGTACACCACTCGAATCCGGTATTGCTGCGTGGGGTCGAGTGAGGTGTAGCGCATTCGCAGTGGAGCATCGAACAGCGCTTCCGCCCAGCGCTTCCAGGCAATGGGCATCTCCGCCGGCATCGGAAACCGGTGGCCGATTAGGACCGATTTTCGCAGCTCCGGATCCTCCGCGTAAGTCGACCCGCGCAGCAATCGCGACGGGCGCGAAATGTCGCCGAGGTCATCGTAATAACCTCCCGGGCCCGGATTATCTCGGTTTAACAACTCTTCAATGGCGTTGATTTGCTCCGCCGGAGTCGCCAACGTGGCGATTTCGCTCAGGCGCTGCGCGAGCCAGGGACCATTGGTGACTGGAGCGTCCATGGTGTCCAAATTTCCGCCGCGCTCCACAGCCTCCGCCTGATAGCGCTCCACCGACAACTGCATGCGGATGCTTTGGAAAAGCGCCTCCGCCAATTCCAGAATGCGCGTGCGCTCCTCCTGCGCCACCCGCTCGGTGAATGCCTTGCTCAGAATTCCCTGCGCCTGCGCCAGAACGACGGCCGGAAC
>JASHTZ010000204.1 GCA_030040295.1 Terriglobia bacterium
GCAGACCCCTCCTGCCCCACCCGATGACGTTGCAGCGCAGGCAGCCAGGTTCACCGCTCTTTACAGCGCCATCGAGCAGAACTATGTGGAGCCCATCGACCCGGACCACGCCATATTCGACGGAGGGGTGCGCGGCATGCTTTCCGCCCTCGACCCATTCTGCGCGTTTCTTGACCGCGACCAGTTCGAGCTGATGCAGGAGCAGGCGCGTGGTGAATCGGTGGGTTTCGGCTCGATTCTCTACGTCTCGGTGGGTAAAATCCTCATCCTCCAGACCGCGCGGGGCTCGCCCTCCTTTCGCGCCGGCCTCGCTCCGGGCGATGAAATCGTTTCCATCAACGGCCAGCGCCTCGACCGGCTGGAATTCCAGGATCTGATCGACCTGCTGAAGAGCTCACGATCCCATCCCGTGCGGCTGGGTGTGCTTCACCCCGGCCGGCTTGTGCCGGAAGATTTCAACCTGCGCCCCGCCACCGTCGCCTTGCCCACTGTGGATAAATCTTTCTTGTGGTCGCCGGGAATCGCCTATCTGCACATTGCGAGCTTCGAGGAAAAAACTGCGGAGGAAGTGGCCGCGGCGCTCGATCGAATGGACCCTCCGCACTTGAAAGGTATCCTGCTCGATCTTCGCGACAACCACGGCGGAATCGTGGATTCTGCTGCCGCCGTTGCCAGCCTTTTTCTCAGGCCCAACGTCACGGTTCTCACCACCCGCGGCCGCGCAATGCCCGAGAAGGATTATCACGCCACCACCATGCCCCGGCATTACGACCAGCCGATGGTGGTGCTGGTGAATGGTGAAACAGCGAGCGCCGCGGAAGTTCTTGCTGCCGCCCTTCAGGACCACGATCGCGCTGTGATTGCCGGGCAGCCTACCTTCGGAAAAGGAGTTGTCCAGTCAGTGGTGGAGCTTTCGGAGGAAACCGGGCTCGCCCTCACCGCCGGCCAGTACTTCACGCCCAGCGGACGGTCCATCCAGCGGCCAATTGCCGGCACGGCGCTCACTTTCGCATCGCTCTCGCCTTCCGCCGCGCCCAAGCCCGATGCGCCTAAACCGTCCTCCGGTGCTGACCCGACCCCGCCCGCTGCCGGCGCCTTTCACACCGATGATGGCCGGCCCGTGGGGGTCGGCGGCGGCATCACTCCCGATGTCGAAATTCCCGGCCACGTCGATGACCCCTGGCTAATGTTCATCACCCAACGCGGGTACGTTACGAGCTACGCGGAGTCTTACCTCTCCGTCCACGGGAAGCTGGCGGAACCGTTCGATGTTTCGCCCGTAATGCTCGAAGACTTCAAACAATCTCTGGAAGGCAATGGCGTCCGTGTTCCCGACGGGTTCTGGGCAAGCGATCAAGACATTTTGAAAATTCGACTCAAGGTGGAGCTTATTAATCTGGTTTATGGACTGGACCGAGGTGAGGAAGTGGCTACCCGCGGCGACACGCAAACCCAACAAGCCGCCGCCTTGTTCCCGCGAGTCGCGCAAATCCTCAAGGGACGCTGACCCGTTTAGCCGGCGGAAGCACCCCATTTTGCAATTGCCAAATAATCGATCTGAGGATATAATAAACATGCTTGATCAGTTTTTGTGACCGAACACCAGTTTCACAGGAGGCCGCAAAATCAAGTGATTTTGCGGCTTTTGTCGTCTTTGGGGGAACGGTTACGAGACCGAAACAAGTTAATCTTCAAACTGCAAAGGAACACAGAAACAATATGGAAAGAGAACAAGGCGTCGTGAAGTGGTTTAACAACTCGAAGGGCTATGGATTCATCCAGCGCGCTTCGGGAGATGACGTTTTCGTCCATCACTCTGCCATCGAAATGGAAGGCTATCGCTCTCTAGCCGAGGGCGAAGCGGTGGAGTTCGCCGTCACCAAGGGTCCCAAAGGTCTGCAAGCCGAGAGCGTCAAGAAGGTCTAAGAAACCCTCAACCATTCTCGAACTGCCCGCGTCAGGTTATGCCGCAAGCACGCGGGCAGTCACCTCGAACTCCCCGGGAGGAATATGTAATGCAAATTCAATACGTCGGGTTTCAACTGAAAGCGCATGGCCGTGATTATACTTACAAGGTCATCGATAAACAGGCTGAAGACCGCGAATTCATCTTTACCATTTCGAACCGCGCCTTCGCTGAGAAGCAATTGCCGTTTCAGGATGCCGCGGGGCTGTGCTACCAGAAATTGCAAAAGGCTTTGCCCCTCGAAACTGCCGACAACCCTTTGCCGCGCCGCACCACCTTGTCCGATCAGGATCTTGAAGCCTATCGCGAGTCTCGCCGCCCCGCGCGCAAGCGCTCCTGGTAATCCTCCCGTTGCCGCGCCAGATGGGCATTGCGCGCGTTCGGTCCGGGCAATCAGCATCACTGCACCAGATAAAACGGATTGGGCAACTTAAAGGTGCGCTCTGCGCAGCATCCCGCCAAGTCGCTGGCTTGGTCCCCAATACTCAGGATGATGTGATACCCCCTGTCCTCAATTTTCCGCCGCTCCTGGGGCTTGAAGACACGGGCCGGCGATTTGTCGCCGTCAGGCCTCATTATCAACCCATTCCAATCCTTGTAGCCGGCCTCTTTCAGGTTCGCGATGGTGAGCTCGCGCTGGGATTCGGGGCGGCCGGTCAGGAAAAATGTGGCGACTGCATTCGACCTGGCTTCGTTGTAGAGCTCCAGCACCGGCGTAATCGCGGGATCGTGGGCAATCGAGTACAACTTGGCTTCAATTGAGTACGCGCAGAACCCGCAATCGGCCATGGCCTGCCAGTTCGAAAGGGCCGTTTCATCAATATCGAACACCGCGGCCGCTCTTTCCTCTTCATAGTGAGTCTTGGCGCGCTCCCGCAGGTAATCGCGCGCGGCGTTGGCCACCTCACGAATTCCCCACTCGTATTCACCGGAATCGTGGTAGCGCATCAGGCGAGCGACCACGATGGCGTGATTCTCCGGTTCCTGAACATGCCCCGGAGATTCGGCCGGTCCCGATTGCGCGCCCACCGGAACCACGAGCGCGAAGGCGAAGACAATCAGGGTCAGTTTTTTCTTCATTGCTCACCTCAAATTGTGCCGGCTTCGTTTGAAACCTGGTCATAGCGGGGCAAAAGCAGCATCAGCCCGCCCGCCATGGCCAGCGCAAAGGCAAGGAGCGTGAGCAGCGAGGTGTACGAGCCCGTGGTATCGAATGCATGGCCCAAAATCACCGGGCCCAGAGCGCCCGCGATGGCGTAAAACGTCCAGGTTATGCCGTAGAGCGTTGAGAACGCGTGCAGGCCAAAATAGCGCGTTAGGAGATACGGCGTAATATCCGCCTCACCGCCCGCGCCTACTCCGATGAGCCCCGCCGCCACACAACCTGCCAGCAAATTGTCCGCGCGCGCGAGCAGAAAAATTCCCCCCGCAGTAATGAGATAGACGGCGCAACCCACCCGCCCCCCGAAAAACCGGTCCAGCACCCAGCCGACTGCGAATCGCCCCGCAAGGCTCGACCCGCCCAGCAGCGAGAGGCCGAGCGCCGCGCCGCCGGAGGTCACACCTCGATCCGTAAGCAGAGCTGAGAGGTGTGTAATCGAACCATTCATGCTGACCGAGCTCACAAAGAGAACAACGACAATAATCCAGAAATGATATGTCCGCAGACCCTGTTGCCACTTCATTCCCGTCGCGGGCACGGGGCCCGCAGATGCGCCCTCCGGCGCGCGTTCGTGCACGTAGCGCCAGGTAAGGGGCAGCCCTACGAGCAAAGCAAGCACGCCCAGGCACAGATACGCCGCACGCCAGCCCGCCCGGCCGATAACCACCTGCGCCAGGACGGGAAGGATCATTGCTCCCAGTCCCGCCCCCGCCATCACCATCGCCAGGGCCAGACCCAGTCGTTTCCAGAACCACGTGGAAATGGCGCGCGAATACGCCAGGTGCGCCGCGCCGTTCCCCACCGCTCCGATCAAAAGGCACGTTGCGTAAAACTGCCACAAATGCGGCCGAAGCAGCGCCAGTGAAGCAATACCCAGCCCGAACACCGTCATGCAGGGGAGAATGATTCTTCGCGGACCGTAACGGTCAAGCGCCTGCCCGATTGAGGGGGAACAGATTGCCACCATCAGGGCGGCCAAACCGAAGCCGCGCGAGATGGCTTCTCGAGTCCAGCCAAATTCCGCGCTCAGCGGCTTCAGGAAAACTCCGAAGGTGTAGACAAACAGCGAGCCGAACCCCACCATGACGCCCAGGCCCGCCGCCAACACGACGCGCCAGCCGTAGTATGCGCGGTCGGATTCGGAAACGTCCGTCGCGATCGCAATACTTGAGGTGGGTTGAATCAGAGTTTGCCAACCTTTTTGAGCGCAGCTTCAACGGTCATCAGAGGCAACACAAGAGTTCGCGGCGCGTCCAACAGTGGAAGAGCGCCGTAGCTCGTATACCATGCCGCTGCCCTTTCATCCTTAGCATCGATGAGCAGTACGACTCCACCAACCTCCGCCGCGGCCCGCAGGCAACGCCTTCCCGCTGTGAGCAGCAGTTGCCCGCCCATTCCCTGCCCCTGAAACCTTCGGTCCACAGCCAGCCGCGCAAGACGAAAGCCCGGCACGTCATGACGCGCAAGCCCATGCCGAACGATTTCAGGTGTGCGTGCAAAGTCCACAGCAGTGGGCGCAAGGCTGTAGAAACCAAATATGGTTTTATTATCGGTGTCGCTGATGGCCAAAAAGGTCTTTGCGCCGCCCCGCTCATGGCTATTTCGGGCATACCGCCACAGGAATTCGTTCAATGCCTCCACCCCGCAGTCGAAGGCTTCCCGGTCGTGTTTTCTGCTGACGGGCTCTTCGTGCCAGACTGTCACAATCGCTTAGACCTTGGCAAAGCGCGGGCGGCCGCACGCAGTTTGATGTTGGGAGCAGGCGGGTTTTCGAGCAGATCAAGAACCCGCTGGCTGTCCCGGCCCGAAAGCCGGATGCGGTCGGCTTTATCAATCACCGCCTGCGCGGCGAGCAGAGCATGGCTCAGCACGAATTCTGTGAGGTCGGTATTCTTCATTGCGACCGCACGCAGGATCAGAGCCTTCTCCTCCGGCCGAACGCGCAAGGACATCCGATAACTGTCTTTAACCGCTTTTCTTGGCATGGCCCCAAACTCCCTTTCACCGTGTACACATTCAAATCGTACAAATACAGTGGCAGAATGTCAATCGCAGCAGGGATGTGGCACGGGCTTCCAACCCGTGCTCACGGCCAGGATGGCTGTGCCACAACGGCGGGCGGGGCGCCCGCGCTACGAGGAGCCACCGGCCCGTCACTTGGGGTTATAGCCATGGTTCGCGGTTCGCTTCCCGAATTCCCGGTGCGCTTCCTCCGACATGGGGTGGACGCCGCTGGCATCGATCCAGCGGTTGTAGAAATTGAACAGGGCGCACACCGTCAGCGCATAATAAATCGCTTCGTCGGTCCAGCCCGCGGCGTACAATGGCTTCATATCCTCCGCGGTGATTTCCCACGCGCGCTGGTTCACCTTGGCCACGAATCGAAGCAAGGCCTTTTCTCTTTCAGCGAGCGCGGAGGACTCAAGATTCTCGATTGCGCCGCGCACCAGATCCTCGCTGCCCAGCAATTCCGCCGCGACCGCGGCGTGATACTTCATTCAAAACAGGCAGTGGTTGCCCGCGGAGGTGAATGCTGCAATCAATTCACGCAGGCCGGGGCTGAGCGGGCAGTCGCCGCGCATGACGGCCTGCGTAAACGCTCCGAGATGCTCCGTCGCCTCCGGCCGATACGAGAACATATGCCAGATTTGCGGGTATTCCTTGCCCGCTTCGCGCATCTGGCGGATCAAGTCGCCCCGCCCGCCCGGTTGCGGATTGTTTTCCACTCCAGGCAGGAACATCGGCTCCGTCTTTTTGTCTTTCTGATTCATCAGATCACCGTCATCGTAACTGCCGGACTTCCCGCTGCCGATGCGCGTCAACCCGCTCCAGGAATACCACAAACACCCCTAATATAGAATCTTTTCGGCGCTGCTTATGATACTCGCCGTCGGGGAGTAGTCTGGGTAGCCCCTCTTCCGCGTAATCTCTGGTTTGCCTTAACTGCCTGTGTTTTCATACACATCGTAGGTTCCTCAAAATAACTCCAGCGTTTTCATCAACATCGTAGGATCGATCAAAGGCCAAAAAATACGCACTTTGTTTTCATCAACATCGTAGGATCGATCTTCATTTTTTGATTCCCCCGCTTAGCGCATCGAGTCAGCGAAGTCAGTAATCATCCTCCGGAAAAGCCGGAGGCTTTCCGGTGGCTGGCCCCTCAAAGGGGCCTGATCGCCACCGCCAACAAACCCCTCACCCGATCACCCCTTCTCCCCTCTTCCCTCTCCCCAGAGGAGAGGGAAGAGGGGAGTTGGGGTGAGGGGTCCATTCGAGACGATAAATCCCCACGACTTGCCGACTCCCGGAACTGTAAAACTCAGGCTGCCACCCCGGCAGAGCCGGGGGATCTCCCAACAGAATTAGAACTTATGCACCAAAGTTAAGCAACGACTTACATCTTCAAGATTAGGAAGAATTGCCGGGGTTGTCAATTTGGGGAAGAGTACTGGAGAGGAGCCGGGAGGCCATCAGAAGGCAAACCATTTACAACCT
>JASHTZ010000205.1 GCA_030040295.1 Terriglobia bacterium
CCCGGGCGGAACGGTTTCCTGCTCGATGTCGGTGACGAAGCCGTATTTGTATTCCTGCGTTGCCAGGATTTCGACATCGGTTTGCGGTGTGGCCATGTTTCCTCCAGATGGACAGTGAACGGTGGACAGCAACTTCACCGGACACTTTGGTAATTCATGCCGCGGCGATTCTTCCCATTTCGCGCAAGCGCTTCACGGTTTCCACCAGGCGGTTGAGGCAATAGTCGATCTCCTCTTGCGTGGTGAACCGCCCCAGGCCGAAGCGCAGCGGCGTGCTGGCGACTTCCGCCGGGAGGCCCAGCGCTTGCAGGACATAAGACGGCTCGGGCTTTCCCGACGTGCAGGCCGAGCCGGAAGAAAGCGCGATATCGCTCATCGCCGCCATCAGCGTGGGCGGATCAACGCCCGGAAAACTGACGCTCAAATTGTTGGGCAACCGGTGCTCCAGGCTGCCGTTGATATGAATGCCCTCGAGCCGCACCAGCAGGCCGTCTTTCAAGCGGTCGCGTAGCCCGGCGAGACGCCGCGATTCTTCCGCCATCTCCTGACGGCAAATCTCGCACGCCTTGCCCAAGCCAACGATTCTGGGGACGTTCAGTGTGCCCGAGCGCAGCCCGCCCTCGTGCCCGCCACCGTCGATGATGGGTTCGAGGTCTACGTTTGAACCGCGCCGCCGCACGTAGAGCGCGCCCACGCCCTTGGGCCCGTTCAGCTTGTGCGCGGAAAGCGAGAGCAGGTCCACGCCCATCTTGTGAACGTCCAGGGGAATCTTGCCGGCCGACTGCACCGCGTCCGTGTGGAAGTAAATGTCGCGCTCCTGGGCGATGCGGCCGATTTCCTCAAGCGGTTGAATGGTGCCCAGCTCGTTGTTGGCGTGCATCACGCTGATCAGCACCGTTTCCGGACGAAGGGCCGCAGCCACATCGGCGGGGTCAATCAATCCGCTCGCGCCCGCGCGCACGAAGGTGACGCTCACGCCGCGCCGCTCGAGCGCCTTGACGGTTGAGAGCACGGCGGGATGCTCGATGGCGGTGGTCACCACGTGCTTCGATTCACCGCGCGCGGCTTCCACAATGCCCAGAATTGCGGCGTTGTCCGATTCCGTGCCGCCGCTGGTGAAGACAATCTCGGTGGCCCGCGCGTTCAGCAATTTCGCCACCTGCCCGCGAGCCTTCTCCATGCCCGCCTTGGCGCGCTGCCCATACCAGTGGATGGAGGAGGCGTTGCCGAAGTCCTCCACCATGTAGGGGCACATGGCGTCAAACACTTCCGGCGCAAGAGGCGTGGTGGCGTTGTTGTCAAAATAGATGCGATTCATGTTTCCCTGCAATGCGTCAGCGCCGGAGTGCACTGCCGGCGGATTATACCCACGGTTTTGCCCGGAATTTCAGCGTAGCCGAGCGGGTGGGAGAAGTCAATTCAGGGATGCCTATTCAGGGGTGCCGGACCGTCGCAGCGGCAATCTGGCGAGATTTTGCTTTAGCGCGGCTGCCCCCATGTACCGCACACCCGCCCAGCGGCTAGCAATCTACCTTCAGCAAGGAATAAGATAACAGGCATCAGTAGCCCCCAATAGTTCACCAACGGAGACTTAGAGCAATGACTCAGGACTTGAGTTGGGATCAAGGAATCAGAATCAGGGCCGTCGATCCAGACCTCGACTATCTTGGTATAGAAATCCAGGCAGCGAGCGAGAGGTTTGCAGGGACTGCCAGAATTTACGCTACGCTCAATGAATTGGGCGAATTCGCGGACCGGATCGCAGGCTTTCCCACGGACACTCGCGACGAGAGGGCATTCGACTTCGGAACTCCGGGTCCCTCATTTGCCGGGGGACATTGCAAGTTGCGCTTTCGATGTATCGATGAATTAGGACACCTGGTGATTACGGCGCTCGTCGAGGACGACGAAGGCCATAACCCGCCGGGAAAAGCGCAACTGAGCTTTAGCGTCGAAGCAGCGGCCATCGATAGGTTCGTCGCACGATTGCGCGAGGTTGAGCAGGCACGCTCCGGAGAGGCAGTCCTAGCGGCTACAACAGACTCGGCGACATGGGGTTGGTGGCGAAGAGTTAGGCGGAAGTAGAAAAAGTCGCAGACCGCAAAGGCAGCGCTACGGGTTTTGCGGCCGCACGCCCACTTCATCCAGGTGGCGGAGCAGGTCGGCGGGGTCTTGATAGACGCGGTAGGCGCCGGCTCGTTCCAGTTCATCCTGGCCGTAGCCTCCGGAGAGCAGGCCGACTCCCAGGGCGCGGCAGCGGCGGGCGGCGAGCAGATCCCAGACGCTATCACCCACCACCACGGCGTCGGTAATGGGCACACGCAGGCGGGCGGCGGCGGCGAGAAACAGATCGGGGTCAGGCTTGGCTCGGGGTACTTGATCGCGCGTGATGATGGTGGCGCGAGTGCTGACTCCGAGCGTGTCGAGGGCACTTTGCGCAGTTTCGAGACGTCCGCTCGTGGCGATTGCCCAGGGAACTTTCGCCTTGGTCAGCGCGGCCAGCAATTCCTGCGCGCCGGGCAGCGGCCGAACCTGCCTTGCCTGGCGCAGGTAAGCCTGCTTGTGCGAGCGCACCAGTTGGGCGGCCACCTGAGGCGTGATGGGGCGGCCCATTTCGCGCACCAGGGCGTTCATAAACAGCCCTCCGCTCATTCCCATGCGGCGATGAATTCGCCAGACGGAAAGCTCGATGCCCGCCTCTTCCAGCGCCGATTGCCACGCCAGCACGTGCTGGTAGACGCTGTCGATCAGCGTCCCATCAAGGTCGAAGAGAAAAGCAATTCCGCCATTTGAAGCCCGGCGATGTTTCATGGCTGCCTCCTTCTGCGATCGTAAACTTCCATTTTTGCGGACCAATCACGGCTTTCGCGCCCCTCGGGGACCTACTTTGCCAATTCATTCCGGATGGTCGGAACCCAAGCAAGCTGGGATTCCGGGTGAATCGTGGTGGCCAGGCGCAGGGCGTTCTCAAAGGCCTGGCGCGAATCTTCGGCGCGGCCCGCGGCTTTGAAAACCCGGCCGAGGGCGAATTGCACGTCCACGGCCTGCGGGGCCAGGGCCTCTGCGGCGTGCAATTCCGCCAGGGCGGCATCGAACTCGCCGCGGTCGGAAAGGGCCAGGGCCGGGGTAACTCGGCTGAGCGCGGAAGCGAGCGGCACATCAAACTTGCCGCGATAAACCAGAATCGACCCGCCGAGATTTTCCGCGGGGCGCGCGAGGCGGAATTGCTCGTAGGGATTCAGGCCGTCCGGCCCCCAGTATTGCCCCGACATTTCCGAGGCGCTCACCAGCACCATGCCCTCAATCGCCGGAGGGATTTCTCCCAGCGACCTGCCCCAGATGATGGATGTCTCCACCGGCATCTGGCCGCAGGGAATTCCGAAGTAAGCCGGGTCGACTGTGCCGAAATAAGCCATCCAGCAAGGTTCCGAGGAATGCGCGGCCAGGTAGCGCTTCACGGCGGGAAGGCTTTGGCCCCAGTCCACATTCGAATCTGTCAGCAGGCGATAGGTTTGGGAAGGGCCGCCCCAGAACTCGTTGGAATACGGCAGATAGTCAGGATACGCCCGCAGCGAGGAAACCACGTGCAGCAGCACCAGCGCGCACACGGCCACCAGCGCCGCGCGCGAGCTTTTCGCCAGCTTCCACGCCCCCGCCGCCGCCCACACCATCAAAAACGGAAAGATGGGAAGCACGTGCCGCACCCCGATGTTCAGGTTTGAGGTCATGCTGGCGGTGAGATAGACGGCCGCCGGAGCCAGCATCCACAGCGCCTCCCGGCGGCTCTCACGCGAACGCACCAGCCGCGCAAAGAGCGCGAGGACGAGCAACAGCAGAAATCCCAGCGTGCATTTGATTGCCAGAACGGTGGGGAAGTAGAACCACACGCCGTGAAGGTAGCGCGTTCCCAGAAGAAAAGTGGGCCGCGACTCGGTGGCCAGGAAGAACACCAGTCCCTCGAGGAAGGCCTGGGGCAGCAGGTGGAATCGCGCGGCATGGGCGATGCTGAAGGCCGCGAGCCGGCTGTGCGCGATGCTTCCCACGGAAGCCAGCAGGGGGGCAAATCCCGGTCCCGTGGGCTGGTCGGAGTAGCGAAGGCCGTAGAAACTCCAAAGCACGGCGAAGGAAATCGCCGCCATCACGCCAAGCGCCGCGGCCAGACGCAGGGCGGGCTGGGAGGCGGCGGGCGGCAGCCCATTCGCGGCCGTCGTTGCAGGCGCCGCGGGCGCGGTTGCCGTCTCGACAAGCGCCAACAAAAACAGAATGGGAAAGAGAATCAGGCCGGAGTGCTTGGAGACAAGCGTCAGGCCGCAGGCGGCTCCGCAAATTCCCAGGCGCCACCAGCCCGGCTGACGCACGTAGCGCCAAAAGGCGTAGACGGCGGCGAAGAGGCAGGTCGCAAGGGCCACGTCATTGGTCAGAAGCGGGCCATGGGCCAGGAAATTGGGCTCGAACGCAGCCAGGACCAAAGCGACCATCGCCGGCCCGGGCCCAAACATTTCCCGCGCCGCGAAGAAGATCAGCAGGGCCATCAGCAAGGGAAACACCGTCATGGCCGCGCGCGTGTCAAACAGCATCTGCTGCGCCGGATTGGAGTAAACAAAGGCGCGCCCGCCGCGGAAGTCTCCGGCCTCACCGTTGGGCATGGGGGGAACAACGGGCCTCAGAGCGAGCAGCGGCAGCGCGCCCACGTCCCTTGTGAGGGGCGGGTAGGCAGGGCTGATCGAGAAGTTCCCAGCCGTCAGATATTCGTATCCCGCGAACAAGTTGTAAGCCTCATCGCAGGTCTGCGACTCCTGACGCACCGAAAGCAGCATGGCCGCTTCCATCACCGCGAGCAGGCCGATAACTGCCGCCCAGATGAGGGCTCGGCGCGAGATGAGAAGTGGGAAGGTGTTTGCCAGGCGGCTCAAAGCTGGAGCATTTTATCATGAGGGCAGGTGCGAACCGCCGGCGGACGGGGCTATAAGTGTTAATCTAGCCTGGATTATTCGTGAAAATGGGAGAACAGACCGAAGCGCGGTTCACACAGAGTTCACGGAGTCTTTGACCGGTGGAATCAGCGAGCCGTTAGCTCGCGGAGTGCATGGAGAAATTTTCCGGGTTCTCTCCGTGCCCTCTGTGCCTTGACTCGGCGGGCTCTGTGAGAAACTCTTTCCCCCCACCATCGCTACAAGAAATTCATGAATAATCCGGGCTAGTGATGGGGCGGTCGCGGGACTGACATGAAGTAATACAATCCCTCCCTCATTCACAATTCCCTGCCGGGATTTGAGCTGATGCGGCAGCCGTCTGGGAATAGAAATCACGGTATTTTCTTCCACCAGTCTTCGCGTCAACTATAATGCGGACGTGTATCTCACCCTTGTTTTGTGCTGCCTTGTGCTGAACGCCGGCGGCGCAGCGTACCTGATTGCGCAAGCGAACCTGGAGCGGCGAAGGAAGGCGCTCTTTGCCCTGGCGGCCCTCGTCTCAATTGCGCTGAAGATGATTCTGGCCAGCCGCTGGTCCAATTATGACGTGGGCTCGTACGAGGTTGTAGCCTCGCTCGTTCTGCACGGACGAAGCGTCTACGCCAATACCGAGCGCTACAATTACGCCCCCCCCTGGTCGTATTTTCTCGCAGGTCTCCGGCAGATTTGCTTCTGGCTCCCGCCGCTGGGGCGCCAGGCGTATCACATTACGATCGCCGGCTTTCTGGCGTTGGCGGACGTGGCGCTGGCGGCGCTTCTGGTTGTGCGGTATCAGTACAACGCCGGGACATTTTTTCTCTGTTGCCCGGTCACGGTGATCTTAACGGGTTCGTATTCCCAATTCGATAATCTCGGCCTGCTTGCCGGGCTCGGGGCATGGTTGTTGATTCGCGAAGGGGACGCCGGATGGACTCGCGTTCTGTACTCGGCGGCGTTGCTTGGACTCTCCCTGGCCATCAAATACGTTTTCTTCTTATTTCCGGTGTGGCTGATCTTCTGGACGCGGCTGGGGAATTGGCGGAAACGCTTTGCCTACACCGCAATCGCCTACAGTCTCTTCGGCCTGTCGTTCCTTCCGTGGGCCTTGGATGCACGTTCGCGGGCGGGGATCATCCAGCACGTATTTCTCTACCGCTCGAAATTTTATTTTTCACTGCTC
>JASHTZ010000027.1 GCA_030040295.1 Terriglobia bacterium
TTTCGCGCGGCCGTCGCAGCGGGGAACGGCCTGTTTGCACCTTCCGTTGCGGCTTTTGAGCTCTGGTACGGGGTCACGAAGAGCGAACAGCCGGAAAGCAATCGCCAGCGCCTGCAAGCATTTCTTGCCGGGCCTCTGGCGCTTCTGCCCTTCGACGTGGAAGACGCGCAGACGACCGGCACCATTCGGGCACGATTGGAAGCCATGGGCAAACCGATTGGCGCTTACGACCTGTTGATTGCCGCGCAGGCGCTCCGCCGCGAATTTACATTGGTGACGGCCAATTCCAGGGAATTTCGCCGAGTCAAAGGGCTGGCATGGGAAGATTGGTCGATGTAATTTCAGCAAGCGGCAACTGGCGCGCCGGCCTGCGCCATCCGGCGAGGTTTGGAGGTGAGCATGAATAACCCCGGGAATTCCGCCTCGGCATTAATCGACAAAAGAATCAAGGAACTTGGCGACTGGCGCGGGATGATGCTCGCGAAGGCGCGCGAAATCATCCACGCGGCAGACCCTGAGATCGTCGAAGAGCTGAAGTGGGTCAAGGCGACATCGCCGGGGACTCCCGTTTTCTCCCACGGGGGCATCGTGTGCACGGGAGAGACGTATAAGAACGTCGTGAAGATGACCTTTGCCAAAGGAGCTGAGTTGCAGGACCCCGCACGCCTCTTCAACTCCAGCCTGGAGGGAAATGTCAGGCGCGCCATTGACATTCACGAAGGCGATAAGATCAATGAGGCCGCCTTGAAGGATCTCATCCGCGCTGCCGTGGCGCTCAATCTCAAGGGCAAAACGAAGCCTCCGCGACCGAGCAGCAAGCAGGCCATATCTAAAGAATGACGTTCATCGTAGAACCGCTCCTGCCCAGTCGGGAAAGAATGTGTCAGTCGGCCCACTGACTGGTAGTGTCTCAGTTTGAAATTCTGTAGCGGCGGTCTATGACCGTCGTATGGACTTGCTCCGTCAGATGACGGACAAGCCCTTAAATGCGACGGTCATAGACCGCCGCTACAGCGATGGGCGACTGGTTACGATGTGACGAGCCAGCTCCACAATTCAAACTGGGACAACGGGCTGACTGACTCAAGCGGTCGTTCCCAGAGGATCGTCGGCCGGGTTCCCCCGGCGTGACGTGCGTCATAGAGTCCAAATCCGCAAACCCCCAAAACCACCTCCTCCACATTCCCTGCATCGATATATAATTGAGACGCGAATTTTTTGATGGATTCTGGAGAGATGAAAAAATCACTTTTACGCTTTCGCCCCGCTGAGGGGGTTTTGTTTCTCGCGGCTTTTATTTTACCGGCCACTGCCCTGCTGGCTTCCGGCCCCACACCCTTTCCGTGTGTGGGAAGCCTGGACGTCAGCCGATTTAAATTGCTGGTCCAGCCGGCAAAAGGCGGCACGCCCCTGCCCGTTCAGGAGGTCAACATCATTGATGCCGGGGATAAAGTGAAGTACGAACCCCTGCACATTCCGCCTGCGTATCGCGACAAGGCCAAAGTGGCGCTCATCCTGGTGGCTGCGCCAAAACCCGAAGCCAAAAAAAAAGACGACAAGGCAAAGGCCGATGAGAAGAAGGAAAGCGGACAGACGGAGGAGTCTGGTAAAGAAGAGTTGAAGGAAGCGAAGGCGGACATCCATGTGCTCGACGCGCTGCCGGCAAAAGACGCCGAGACGTGGACCGCTCCGGCGCGCGCCAGCGTTCTGGGCGTGGTCTTCGGCCCGCATGGACTGGATGTGAAAAAGGTCAGCTCGCTCGTGGACAAAAATCCTGACCTGATTCCGGAATTGACGCAGTATGCGGAGCAAACGGCCAAGGTGGGCGCGCTGGTGGAGGCGCTGACCGAATACCAGGAAGAACCGGATTCAGACCGCGATTTGAGCGCGGCGCTGGCGGGCTTTGGAAGTCAATACAATGTGGCAATCCCCAAGCTTGATGTCTCCGCAACTCCCAGCCAGCAGGCCGCGGTTTTGTTGCAGGCCACGATGCCCTCCTTGCAGACTCTCGACCCGATATCTTCCACGCCGATGGGAATGGTGAGCCAGTCCGCAGGCTTGGCAGGTGCCGTGGCCACCATGTTTTTCGGTTCGCCCGTGGGACTCGCGGCGGGCGGCGCAGCGCTCTTTTTGAACCTGCGAACCATGGTTTTTCCCGACAGCGATTTCCGCTCCGCCTTCGCCCAGCCGTTCCAAACTGACGGCATGGCGCTGTGCGCAAAGAACGAAGCGCCGAAACCTCGCACGCGCGAGGCTTATCTTTGGATGATGAATGTGCCCAACACTGAGGCGCCCGCCGGAAGTCTGGCAGAAACGGCATATCTTCCCATCGGCAGCAAAACCACCATCAAGGTTTCCATTGCCAAGCCCGGCGATCCCAAAATTCTCCCGCGTGCGCACGGCTGGGAACTTGTCTCGGCCAAGACGCATGCCGACGTTCCCGTGAAAGTTCAATGCGGGTCTCCCGACGATTCGCTGGAGCTCGACTTGACCCAAACCAAATTGCCGCCGGGTGAATATCACCTGGCTGCGTTGTGGGACTGGGAACCGCTGCAAGTGAAGGGCGATGTGGACCTGCGGCCGCTGGGAGATTTCAGCAAGTCCAAAATCTCCCAGGAATCCGCCGACCATTTGGTGGCGGGAACGGGGACGGTGAAAGTGGAACTCACGGGCGCGGACTTTGAGTTTGTGGATAAAGTGGCCATGGCGAAGGCCGGCGAAAAGAAAGCGACGCCCAAGGACCTGAGTTTCGATTTGCCCAAAGGCGCGGCGCAGGGCGACCAGGAAACTTTGGTCGCGGACGTGGACACGTCCACCTTGGCTGCGGGGAATTACCGGCTGATTCTGTCGCAATCCAACGGAGCATCGCACGACATCCCCATGGTCATTCATCCTCCCAATCCCACTCTGGACGGATTGCCCGAGCGCGCCAATCTGGGAGAATCGCAGCAGACTTTAATTCTAAGGGGAACGCGCCTGGAACGGATCGCCCGCGTGACCACACCCGATGCCGTGTGGAGCCTGGGCGCAGTGAAATCGGATGACCATGAATTGACGGAACGCAAAGCGGTGGTGAAGCTGCAAGCCGCCGCCCATCGCGGCGACATGCTGGCGGCGAGCGTCTTCATTCAGGATATCGATGAACCCCTTAAATTTCCGGACGCATTGGAAGTGGCGGGCCCGCGCCCCAAAATTTCGGGAGTAAGCCTTTCGCTTGCTCAGCAGCCCGACGTGCAATTGGACCAGGGGGAAATTCCGGCTGGGGCTGTCACCAGTTTTTCGCTCGCAACTCAGAACATTGACGCCCATCCCACGCTGTCGCTTACCTGCGCCAATGAGGGTTATATCAAGTCACCGCTCGTCCTGCACCCTGGTGATCGGACGGCCGCCGCGCAACTCGACTTCTCGGGCGAGGACGGGCTCTTTCTCTCCGTGGATCCCGGAGAGGTGGGGCAGTCGGGATGCCAGTTGGCCGCAATGCTCACCACGGACGGCGTGGGAACTTCGGACCCTGTCATTCTCGGGCGCCTCATCCGCCTGCCCCGCATCGAGAAGTTCACGCTCAGCGAGGACAAGGTCGATTCCACACTCTACTCGGGAAACCTGACGGGCACGGACCTCCAAATCATCGAGAAGACGGGCTGGGACCCGAAGACCGGTTACCCGGTGCAAGGAATTCCCACACCCGTCCCCGGCAGCGCGCAGGAACAAACATTGAAAGTGGAATTGCCCTGGCCGCCGCCTTCGCCTCACGCGCCGATTTACGTCTGGCTGCGCGGCGAAACCACGGGACGGCTTACGGACGTGAAGTACTGATAGCGGACGATCCTCGCTTCTCCATCGGCACGATGTCGCGAATTTCGTGGCCCGTATAAATCTGGCGCGGGCGCGAGATTTTCTGTTCGGGGTCGTTCACCATTTCCTCCCATTGCGCCAGCCAGCCCGCCGTGCGCGAAATGGCAAACAGCACGGTGAACATTTCAGGATGGAATCCCATCGCCTGGTAAATGATGCCGGAATAGAAATCGACATTGGGATAGAGCTTGCGCTTGACGAAGTATTCGTCCTCTAAGGCAATGCGCTCGAGTTCGAGGGCAATATCGAGCTTGGAGTTTTTGCCGGTGATCTCAAACACCTGCTCGGCGGTTTGCTTGATGATCCTCGCGCGGGGATCATAATTTTTGTACACGCGGTGGCCGAAGCCCATCAACTTGCCTTTGCCTTCCTTGATCCCTTTAATGTAAGCGGGCACATGGTCCTTTGCGCCGATTTCGTCGAGCATCCTCAGCACCTCTTCATTCGCGCCGCCGTGCAAAGGGCCGGAGAGTGCCGCGGCCGCCGCCGCTGTCGCCACGAAGGGATCGGCCTGCGAGCTGCCCACGGAGCGCATCACATTGGCGCTGCAATTCTGTTCATGGTCGGCGTGCAGAATGAAGAGAACATCCAGCGCGCGCGCCAGGACGGGGTTCGCCTGGTATTTGGGCTCGGCCATTCTCCACAGCATGTTCATGAAATTTTCGGTGTAGCTCAGATCGTTGTCGGGATAAACGTAGGGATAACCCAGGCCGTGGCGGTAGGTGTAAGCGGCAATCGTCGGAACCTTCCCGATCAGGCGATACATCTGGAGCCGGCGGGACTCGGCATCGTGTATGTTCCGGGCATCGGGATAAATTGTCGCCAGCGCCGCCACCGTGCTGATGAACATGCCCATGGGATGCGCGTCGTAACGAAAGCCCTCCAGAAAGTGCTTTGTGGATTCGTGCAGCATCGTGTGATGGGTGACTTTATTCACCCAGGCTTTCAATTGCTCTGCCGTGGGTAATTCACCGCAGATGAGCAAATATGCCACTTCCAGGAAAGTGCATTTTTCCGCCAGTTGCTCGATCGGATAGCCGCGGTAACGAAGAATACCTTTGTCGCCGTCGATGAAGGTGATGGAGCTGTGGCATGATGCGGTATTCATGAATGCCGGATCGTAGGTCATCAAACCGAAATCCTCCGCTCCGGTCTTGATCTTGCGCAGGTCCATGGCGCGGATCGTTCCCTTGTAGAAGGGAACCTCGTAATTTGTGTTTGTCCGCTTGTCCAGAATGCTGAGGCAGTCGTTCTCCATGCCCTTTCCCCCTTAGTCAAGATGGCGCGCTCGCTGCGTCTCGGATTGTCGATGGCGTGAGCTCGGCCGCGGCATCCAAGTGGTGATTATATTTGTGTTTGTGATGAATTGCGCCAAAGTTTTCTAATTTTGCCAATCAAAATTCCGAACCGGCATGTTGCCCGGATCCGGCGCCCGGGTGGACCGGCCAATTTCGTGCCGTTACGCTGACGGCCGCAAGACAATTCAATCCGTCGCAGATCACTTTTCGAATTCGCCCGGATTGTGCTTGTGAGAATGCAGGTGAGGGTGGGAATGCGTAATGCCCGCACCGTGGATATGCCGATGAGCGTGAAGAAGGCTGGTTTGCTGGAGCAGCGAAGGCTGAGCCAGGATCTCATCCGGCGAGCCTTGGGCTGCCACTTTTCCCGTCTGAAAAACGATGCACTGGTCGGCGATGTCCTGAACGATGTCGAGGTCGTGTATGGCAGTCACTACCGTCTTCCCTTCCCCCCGCAGGCCCACCAGAAAGTCGATCATCTGGCTGGCGCTGCGGGGGTCGAGCGCCGCGGTCGGCTCATCGAGCAAAAGAACTTCCGGATCGACCACCAGAATGGAGGCCAGCGCCACACGCTTCTTTTCGCCGATGGACAAATGATGCGGCGACCGGTCCTTGAGGTGCGGTATTTTCATGACCTCCAGCATTTTCTCCACTGCGTCTTTGACGCGCTCCCGGGGCCAATGAAGCTGCAAGGGCCCGAAGGCAACTTCGTCAAAAACCGTCGGGCAAAAAAGCTGGACGTCGGGATTCTGAAACACCAGCCCCACGCGGCGCCTGAACCGGCGCGAGAATTCTGAATTCTGCAAGGTCTCTTCGCTGAGCGGTTCCCCGCAAAACGTCACCGTGCCTTTTTCCGGATGCGCGAGTCCGTCCAGCACGCGCAACAAGGTGGATTTCCCCGAGCCGTTTGCTCCCAAAAGTGCAATTCGCTTGCCGCGCGGAATGGACAAGCTCAGATCGTCGAGCGCCGTCACCCGTCGATAACGGTAGGTAACTTCCCGAACTTCAAAGACCGGGAGGGGCAGAGGATTTTGATTATTTCCCATAATAGATTGCCGCGGCCGCCAGGGCAGCAAAAAAGCCCAGCATGATCCAGTCGAGCGCACGGGTTCGAAAATCATCCAGCAGATAGACCTCACCCTCGAATCCACGCGCCAGCATTGCACTATACACCTCGCCACCCAGATGCACAGTTCTGGACAACAAAACGCCCACGCTGGCTGCTGCCAGGCGGCGATAGTCTGCACCCGCCATTTCGCCCACCATGCGGCTTCGGCGGGATTCCAGCATATCGCGGGCATTATCGAGTAAGAGAAAAATATAGCGGTAGGCCATGCCGATGATTACCACCACCAAGGCCGGAACGTGAAGAACTCTCAATGCTTTCAAAACGTGAATCCAGGGAGTTGAAAGAATCAACAACACAGTGAGCGTGGCAGCGGTTTCAACTCGAGCTACAAGATAACTCGCACTCATCAACCCTTGCGCGGTCAGCGGCCAGCCCAACCCAGGCAAATGGCACACCACCCGGCCGGGAGTTACAAAAGGCGCGGGCAGAGCGATAACTCCCGTGAAGAGGAGCACCGGAACCCAAACGCGTTTTCCCAAGAGCAACGGAGAAACGCGTGAGGCGGCACCGAGCGCCAGAGCAACGGCGAAGATCATCCCGATGGTCCAAAGCTTGTGAACCATTGCCGTGGCGACCACGAGCCCGGCGATGCCCACGAATTTGATGCGAGGGTCCAGGCACTGGAGAAAGCCGCGCGTTTTAGCGATATCTTCAGCGTCGAGAGCGTGTTCCACGAGCCTGAAGAATCCGGCGAGGGTCTTTTCAAGAAAGTTCATAGGGTTTGCCGCGCGCGCGAGCTGCAAGCGCGCCTGCAAGGAGTGAAACGAAAATGACGGCCCCAACGCCGAACATGGCAGAAAGCACGTAACCCACCGCCGGCCGGCGAACAAAGGTCGGGGCGTATTGCGGGAAGGGCGCGGTCCAAATCGCCGCGAGCCGCCGCAATCCACTCGGCGCCTGGACAGGTGGCGCAAAGTGTCGCGAAGCTTCGGCGATTTTTTCGCGCTGCTGGGGGCTGGAAAAATCCCGCGCGCTCCACTCACCCCAAGCCGTGCCGGCAGCCAAAATTCCAAGCGGAGTCAATACCAGGAGCAGAGCCAACGCCGCCCACAGCGGACGCACGGGGCGCCACGCACCCGTGCCCGCGGCGGCTTCCCTCTCTTCCTCTTCAGCGATTATTGCGCCAGGCGCGGATACTTTGAGAAGGGCCGGGTTGGTTCGCTGAAGGTAGGCCACGACGCCTGCGGTCAAGACCAGTTCGGCCAAACCCGCAAAGGTCAGATGGCCAATCATCATGGCGGGAAGGGTGATCCTCAGGGGATAGGGCGCGTAAAGCGGGGCGCCGGTTGGATCTTTGAAGAATACGGGCTGAATTCCAAATTCCACCGCCGCGCAGAGAGCCGAGACGTTAATGGCGATGTAACCCGCCAGTGCGGCTGCCATGACCCTTCGCGAGGAAGTAAGAGCCGCTCGCCCCGAAGCCAGGCGGTAAATCACATACGCGGCCAGCGAACCCACAATCGCCATGTTGAAGCAATTGGCGCCCAGCGTGGTGATTCCGCCATCGCCGAAGAAGAGCGCCTGAATCGCCAAGGCGATAGAGATCGCCAGAATGGAAGCCCACGGCCCCAGGATGATCGAGGAAATCCCCATGCCCACGGCGTGTCCTGTGGTGCCGCCTGGCAGCGGCACGTTGAACATCATGATGATGAAAGAAAGCGCCGCCATAACGGCCAACAACGGCACTACGCGCGTCATTAACGCTGCCTTCGTCCGTCGCAAGGCCGTGTACCAAAAGGGAGCCGCGGCTCCATATAGAACCGCGCAGGTGGACGGACTAAGATAACCATCGGGAATGTGCATGGTGGCTTCCGAACGTGCGCGAGGGTCCGCCAGCAGGAACCTCGAGCGCGAATTCCCATTTTATCCTGAGCGGCGTAAATTGTAGCGTGAGTCCGTGAATTTAAGACAAAAATCCCACCGTTCTGGCCGGCCTGGCGAGGAGCAAGCGAGGAAGGGCCGCAGCACCCTATGCGCTTTGGGAAACACGTCTCATCCTTGCTGACAACAGCATGCATCGCCCGCCATTCCGGCGGCGCAAGGGTGCCCGCGACTCAACATGGTGCTCCCAAATTATTCATCGAAAAGAAGTTGAATCAGTCCCGAGGCTGAGTTTCGCCTGCATCCTTCTCCAGCCATTTCACCTTGCAATCTCTAGTCGAAAAAGCAACTTTCTTAAATTATATCGCATCACGATATGTTAGAGATGGGTTCTCAATCCCAAGGTTCCGGGCGGTCATGCGGGGCCAGGGGAGATACGTGGGATAAGGAGTGTGGGCTCCGGACCCTGCCCATCCCGAGCCGAGTCCCAGATGCGAAAAATGCGAAGGTCTCGGAGCGATCCCCAAGAAGGAGTATCCTCGAAATGCAATCACGCGATTTGGTCTCAGTGGCGTTGTCTTTATTCGCCGGGAGCTGCTTGTGCTTCACCTCGGCATTTGCAAAGCAAACAGCAGAGACTGGAAAGTTGAAGGTTCAAGTGAAACCGAAGCAAGCATACGTCTTCATAGACGGCAAAGCGATCCGGGAGGGCAGCCAGACCGACAAACTGGTTACCGGCGCTCACAAGGTGGGAGTTTACAACTATGGTTACTTGCCCAAAGTCCAGAACGTGCAAATTGAGGCGGGCAAAAAGGTAAGTCAGCAAGTCACGTTGCAATCCTCTGGTGGAAAAGTCTCAGGGCCCTTTGCTGAGATTGAATTCAAAGGGGACCCCCGAGCCGCGGTGCTGCTGAACGGCCAGACGCCGGATTATTTTGTGGGTCATGTTGATGAATTCAATTGGGAATGGATTTGGCATCAGCGCCTGCTCGTGAAGCCCGGGACCTATCAAGTCATGGTGACTCGTGAGGGCAACACGATTTGGTCCGGGTCGATCTCGCCAAAAGCCGGGCAGCACCTTACCGTCTATCTCGACCAGAACGGAAAAACCAAAACGCAGGCGTGGAAAGAAGGATTGACGATGGGGCCGCAGCCCAGGTTCCACGCCGGAATCGCCAGCGCCACGATCGTGCCGGCGCCGGTGAGCGCGAATTTGAGCGCGCAATCGAGTGAGCTTGCTTGCGGGCAATCGACGGCGCTGGATTGGAATTCGCAAAACGCAGTTGCCACTTCCATTTCCGGCATCGGACCGGTAGCCAGCCACGGTGACCATTCTGTTTCCCCCGAACGCGGCACCACCTACACGCTGACGGCGAAGGGGCCCGGAGGAGTCACCACCCAGACGGTTACCCTCAATGTCAACACGCGCCCGACGGAGACGCTGGCGCTGAGCGAGCCGGAGATCCGCTATCACAAGATCGGCGACAAGGTTGTGGAGCAGGACTCCGCGACGCTGAATTGGTCCGCAAATAATGCCAATTCGGCCAGCATTCAGCCCTTCGGCACGGTGTCCACCAGCGGCAGCCGGACGGTTTCTCCCTCACCCGACCAAACACACACCGGGCCGGTGAATGAGGATGTTACCTACACGATGACGGCCACGAATGCCTGCGGCGGCGCCACAACCAAGACCGCCACGCTGCACGTCGTGGGATCCATCGATCCGCCCCCTCCAATTAATCTCGGCAGCCTGTTCTTTCCCACGGCCTATCCGACCCAAAAGCACCCCGATGACGGTTTGGTGGCGAGCGAAAAGGAAGCTCTAACCAAGTTGGCCCGTCACTTTAACCAACATGAGCAATACGAGGAAAACGCCCACTTGTTGATCGTGGGACATGCCGACGTGCGGGGCTCGCGCTCCTATAATCAAGCGCTCACCGAGCGGCGCGCCGACCTCATTCGCAGCTTCTTGATATCGCAAGGCGTTTCGGCTGACAAGATTCAGACGCAAGCTCTCGGCAAAGATGACCAAATCAGCAAGTCCCAGGTGAAAGATCTACAAGCCCAGGATCCTGAGAAGCCGGACAAGTGGGAAGCGCGCAACAAGCGGGCCACTTGGCTGGCGTACAACCGGCGCGCCGATGTCATCTTGCAGCCGGATGGGGAACATTCCACCGAGGCCTACCCGAACGACGTCAGCGATGCGCGGACTTTGTGGCAAGTGCCGAGGCCGAGCCTAAAAGCCGTTGAGGCCGCATCCAACGCGGCAGGGTCGCAGCAAGCTCGCGCGGCCAGGCCGGGCATCTAACCCTATGGAGCCTGTTTTGGAGGACGAATCGATGCGCCGAATGCAGCACGAGGTTCATCGCAGTCCGTTGCCGGCACCCTGGAGAAATCGTGTGGCGCAAGGGTGCGGCTGGAGCCGGGGAGTCGGAAGCCCTTGGAGCCGCTCTCCCTCCCCGACTCCCCTCCATTCTTCCAGCGCCCCGATTGCCACTTCCGAGGCATAAAAGCAAACGCCTCAGGAGGTTCTGTGAGCAGGGTTGGGAGAAATGAAGAGCCGAACCCTCATCGAGTTGATTCTGGCCGCGACGCTGGCCACCGGCGGATATTACCTCGCCTTTTTCATCCCGAAACATGCCAAAGCTGGTGACCCCGTGCTGGCGCTCGCCAATTACTTCCTCACATACTCTCCCATTCAAAGAGTCAATCAGCAGGCTTACGTTGTGCCTCCTACGCTGGATCTCTGGGACACGCCCGCGGAAATTCGCGACCAGGTTGCCACTCTCTGGTCAGGGGAAGAGGTTTTCGTCCTGGGCCGTTTTCGCGACTGGGCGCACGTGCGCCTGCTTAACGACCATGAGGGATGGGTCAGCGAAGACGGGTTAATGGATTACAAGAATCATCAGTCAGAAGAATCCTTGCTCGACGCCCTGGGGGAGATGACGGCGCAGGCGGACGGCCATCCGGTAGGGATCGAAAATCTCCACCTGCAACCCGCGCGGTCCGCCCCGGTGGTGACCCAAGTGAATCCGGACCAAACGCTGGAAATTTTCGATCGAAAGTTGGTGGAACGCCCGCCAGAGAACGATCCTTCCGGTGTTTTGCCGGATTCGGCGAATGTTCGAGAGGTATGGTATCTGGTGCGGGTGGGCCCGCACGCCGGCTGGATTCTCGGTCATCGGGTTCAACTCGCCATTCCCAAGGATATCGCCGCATATGCGCAGAATTCCAATCTTGTCGCCTGGCTGGTTCTGAATACAGTGTCGGACCAGGGCCATCGCGTGCCGCAGTATATCGTGGCGGACCGCGACGGCGAGGAGAATTGCGACTTTACGAAGATTCAGGTTCTCACCTGGTGGAAGCGGAAACAAATGTATGTGGTGGCTTTCCGGCAGAGCGGGCTGCAGGGTTATTTCCCAATCCTGGTTACTCGCGAGGGCAGCGTCCCGTGCTTTCGCCTGAGCATCGTGGATGCTCAGGGACACAAGGGCCAGGAGAGCTTTGGCCTATTCGACACTCTCACGCGCCCATTGGGAAATTCGCTCGATTGGGCGAGCCGCGCGGAGCCGGAACAATTTTCGGCACGGTTCCTGAAAGGCGGAGCGAGTGCGCGCTCGCCATCGGGGGAATAGAGAAGGCATGACGACTCCCGGGAAGGCAAATCGCGCAAGCTTGCTCGAATTGGAATGTCGAGGGTTCTGTCCACCCCTACACTGTGGGGTTTTGTGCCTCGCGGTTCTTCTCTTCCCCGCTATGGCATTCGGAGATCAACTTACGACCGCGGAAATCGTCAAGCTTTCCATCACCAACACACTAGCCGATTGGAACGCCAACTCTCACTTTTCCTACGTTGAGCAGGATGTGGACGTGAAGGATGGGGCAACCACCTCCAGAACTTATCGCGTGCTGATGCTCGATGGATCGCCCTATTCATGCCTCCTTGCCGTCAATGACGAACCTTTACCCCCGCAACAAGCGGCGGAGGAACGCGGCAAAGTACAGCAGGAAATTGCCCGACGGGCAAGCGAGTCCGCCGAGAGCCGTGAAAAACGCCTGGGAGATTACCGGAAGGAACGCAGCAGAAGCTTTGCCCTAATCGATGAAATGGGTGAAGCGTTTGACTTCAAACTCCTGCGCGAAGCAAAACTGGACGGGCACAACGTTTTCGTTATTTCCGCCACTCCGCGTCCTTCCTACCAACCCAAGAGCTGGAAGACAAGCGTCATGAAGGGCATGAAGGGAACGCTTTGGATCGACCAGCAGTCCTATCAGTGGGTCAAAGCAGAAGCCGTGGCCTTCCGGCCGGTGAGGCTCGGTTGGTTGATTGCCAAGGTTCTCCCCGGAACGCACTTCCTTCTTGAGCAAACTCCCGTGGCGCCCGGACTCTGGCTGCCAAAGCATTTCAGTCTCGAGGCCCGGACAAACATTCTGTTCTGGCAGAAGAACTATGCGCATAGTGAGAGCTATCGCGATTATCGCCGGATCACGGGACAACCGAGCCCGCAGGCCAACGAGCGGACCGCCGGCGCACCGATATCGCTTCGGCTGGCTAAGCTGAATGATTCCCCAGCGATCCACAAGAATTTCCCGCCATCGAACGTATACCAGTAATCATCCTCCGGCAAAGCCGGAGGCTTTCCGGTGGCTGGCCCCTGAAAGGGGCCTGACCGCCAGCGCTGGCAAGAAACCCCTCACCCGATCACCCCTTCTCCCCTCTTCCCTCTCCCCGGGGGAGAGGGAAGAGGGGG
>JASHTZ010000206.1 GCA_030040295.1 Terriglobia bacterium
CCTGCGGAGGATTGTCTTTGGGTGACTGCGCGGAATCCTGGGATGCTTTCCGGCCGTCCGGCGCGGCCAGGGAGTTCGCCGGCAAAAATCCAACCAGCCCTGCAAGCAGAATGCCTTGGACAACAAGACGCAGCTTTCGCCGGCGTTCACCGTGTTGGAGCTTCATAATCCAGTCCTCCCGTCATCAGGTTGGAGTCGGCGGTTAAGTCGGCCGGGCGTTGTCCGCGCGCCCCTTTTCCGGGAATCCCCGCATCCCGGATTTTGTAAAGCAATGCGCGATAACTGATGTTCAGAACGCGAGCAGCTTTCTTGCGATTTCCGTGATTGGCATTTAAG
Source organism: Terriglobia bacterium (assembly GCA_030040295.1). Classification (GTDB taxonomy): domain Bacteria; phylum Acidobacteriota; class Terriglobia; order UBA7540; family UBA7540; genus Bog-366. The sequence continues at coordinate 337 of JASHTZ010000206.1, forward strand.
GCTTGCAGGATCGCCCGCCGTTCGGCCCCCCGAGCGGCGTTTCGGGCGATTCGCCGCAGAGAAATCTCGGGTGTGGCCCCCTCGGCGGCTGCCGCCGGTTCGGTTGGCCCGCCGATCAGTTCTTCCGCGACGATCTCTTCCGATCCGAGGAGCACGTAGCGGTTAATGAAATTTTCGAGTTCACGAATATTTCCCGGCCAATCGTTTTCCTGTAAGAGCTGCAAGAAATAGCCGGTCAACGGCGGGACGGATCGCCCAAATTTCCGAGAGTAGAAACGCAAGAAATACTCAGCGAGGGCGGGTATATCGTCGCGACGCTCGCGGAGAGAGGGAAGATGGAGGGTTACGACACTGACCCGATAGAACAGGTCCGGACGAAAGCTCCCGCGACGGATATCCTGCTCGACCGGCCGATGTGTGGCGCAAGCGATGCGAACCTGGACGGGTTTTCCCTCCACCGCGCCAATGCGAAATACCTCGCCATCCTGGAGCATCTGAAGCAGCTTGGCCTGCGCGCCGGCACTGAGCTCGGCGATTTCATCAAGCAGCAGCGTTCCGCCATTCGCGGATTCCACGCGGCCGCTTCGGGAGTTATTCGCGCCCGTGAAGGCGCCTTCTTCGTATCCAAAGAGTTCACTTTCCAAAAGCGTTTCCGGAATCGCCGGGCAGTGGACCTTAACAAAAGGTCCGCAATTCCAGGCAGAATGAGCGTGCATGAACTTGGCGATAACCTCTTTCCCGGTCCCGCTTTCCCCGCGAACCAGCACCGGTACGTCTGCATCAGCCACCTTGAGGACTTTTTCGTGAATCTCCCTCATGGCTGCCGTTCGCCCGAAAATCACCTCGACTGGCGGAAGGTTCCTGGCCGGGTCGAGAGTCCAGACGCTGTCGGCCACACCCTTAGGCATTACAAGCCCTCCTTTTCCATCGTGAAACCCACCCCGGTTACAGATTTAGACTGAAAGCGAAAACAGTTTTCCGGTCGTTCCCAATGTTGCACGGCACGTTGAATCGCGGTTTCCATTGCTTCTCGGCGACTGGCCATTGTCCTCTCCAGCCTCCAGGCCACTCGGGATCTAGCGGTCGACCACGACGGAAAATCGGAAAGAACAAGGGCATTTCGCGGAATGGAGGGATTTCCATTCCTTTCACACCCTTTAAGCCACCTCAACGGTTTCAGTCGGGTCCGGCACTAACCCATACTGCCGCGCCTTTTGGAGTAACGCTTTGGTGCTGATATTCAAGAGGCGGGCGGCTTCCTTGCGGCTGCCGGCTGCCTGTTCCAAGGCGAACCGGATGGCTTCCTTTTCTGTTTCTTGCTTGAGCCCGCGCACCAAGCTCTTCAAATCCGTGGTGCCCTGAATCTGCAGCGGGCGGGGGGAACGACAGGAAAACTCTGTTTTCTCTACCTCGGTCTCCTGAAGCTCGGCGAAGGCGGCGTCTTCATCATCGAGGACAAGGAGCCTTTTCACGAAGTTCTCAAGCTCCCGCACATTCCCCGGCCAGCAATAATTCAGGCACGTTTCGACGACGCGAGGAGAAAGCGGTTTGGGAGGCAGCCCCATCCGAAGCGACATCTTCCGCATGAAGTATTGAAGCAAAGGTTGAATTTCGTCTCGACGATCCCGCAAAGGGGGCAAATGGATCGTGAATGCGCTGAGACGATAATAGAGGTCTTCGCGAAACCTCTTGGTGATGAGTGCCTGGCGGATATCCACGTTGGTGGCGGCAAGAATCCGCACATCCACCGTAACCAATGACCGTCCGCCCAGCCGGGAGAATTGCCCGTCTTGAAGAACCTGCAACAGCTTGGCTTGAAGGGGCGGCGGGAGTTCGCCGATCTCATCCAGGAGAATGGTTCCTCTGTTACAGAGTTCAAACATGCCGGGCTTTGATCTCACTGCGCCTGTGAACGCGCCGGCTTCGTAGCCAAACAACTCACTCTCCAGGAGGTCGGCGGGGAGAGCCGCGCAGTTGATTTTCAGAAATGTTCGGTGGCCCCGCGGGGAAAGTTGGTGAATCCTCCGCGCGAAGACCTCCTTTCCTACGCCGCTTTCGCCCAGCAGCAGGATGGGGACGTTGACTGCCGCGAAGCGCTCGGTATAGCCGTGAATCCTTGCCATGGCCGACCCGCCGCGCAAATAGAGGTAGTCGCAGTTCTCCCTTTCCGCCGGCGGAGCGCAGGCCACGGCGGCGGGCAGGCTTTCTAGTGTCGAAGAGATGCTCATGAAGTTAAATCCTTCCTCCCGGATGTATTCTTAGGGCCAGACCATTGCCGGATGGCGGAGAGAATCTGGGAAATGGGCGTGGTCTTCGCCATGAAGCCGTCAGCGCCACTGCGTGCCGCAGCTTCACGGTAAGCCGCGCCGTCCAACGTCCCAAACATCACCACCACGGTTCCGGGAAGTGACTCCTTCACCCGCCTCGTTGCTTCTAAACCGTCCATGCGAGGCAGGTCCATGTCCATGAGGACCAGGTGGGGCCTTAAATGCTCGGCCTTCGAAACTGCCTCATGACCATCCAAAGCTTCTCCAACGACGCTCGTGTCGTTCTCCTTTTCTAAGACTCGTCGTATGAACGTGCGGAAACCTGCATCGTCATCTGCGATTAGAACCAACACAATCCCTCGCCGGACCGGGTCTTTCGTGGTCTTTACGCCTATCTACGGTCTAATCGTTCTTCGATTTGACCCTCAACTTTCACATGAAAGATAAGATGGCAAGACGCCACCGACAATCCGGTGAGTTCTGGAATGCTGAAGTCGAAAATGCCGGATTGCGAATGTGGGGAGTTTTACTGACGGAAATGGGGGGAGCCGAGAGTCAGGAATACGAGGCCCGGAAAGGTGGCCAAAGCGGCTTGCACGCTATTCCCCAACGGAGCGCCCTGTGGGAGGGTTAGGGTTCGACCACGCCCCGTCGAATGGCGTAGCGAACCAGGCTGGCGGTTTCGTGGATATCCAACTTTTCCATGATGCGAGTACGATAGGTTTCCGCGGTTTTTACGCTGATGTCGAGTTTGCAAGCCACCTCTTTGGTGGTATTGCCTTCAGCGATCAATTGCAGCACTTGGCGTTCGCGCTCACTCAGGGGGTCAGGCGGAAGTGCGGTCTTGTTTTGATAGGCCTGCACCACGATCTGCGAGATTTCCGGGCTCAGATAGGTCCCACCGCGAGCGGCTTCGCGGATCGCCCGAACCAGGTCGTCGGCAGCGTGCGTTTTCATGACGAAACCCTTGGCGCCCGCCCGCAGCCCTTCCAGGATGTAGCGCGAATCCGTATGCATGCTTAGAATCACAGTCTTGGTTTTGGATGAAACGCGCTGGACTTCCCTTGCGGTGTCGATGCCGTTTAACACTGGCATGGCCAAGTCCAATACCGCCACTTCCGGATGGAGCGTCTCGACCAACTTCACCGCTTCCCGGCCGTCGGCGGCTTCGCCCACCACTTTGAAGCCATCCCGCTCGAGTAACGCTTTCAAACCTTCGCGGACAATTTGATGGTCGTCAGCAACGAAAA
>JASHTZ010000207.1 GCA_030040295.1 Terriglobia bacterium
GGCGTCCGCGACGAAGCGGAAATTCGCGGCCATCGCCGCACTTACATCGGCGCCCTGCCCGGCCAGATTATCCAGATGATGAAAAAGGCCGGCACGGTGAACCCAGTCTTCCTGCTCGATGAAGTGGACAAGATGAGCATGGACTTCCGGGGCGATCCCTCCGCCGCGCTGCTCGAGGTTCTCGACCCGGAACAGAACAGCACGTTCATGGATCATTACTTGGACGTGGAATTCGACCTTTCCAAGGTGTTCTTCATCACCACGGCCAATGTTGTGCACACCATCCCGCAGCCGCTCCAGGACCGCATGGAGATTTTGCGTCTGGAGGGTTACACCGAGCCGGAAAAGCTGGAAATTGCCAAGCGCTTTCTGGTGAAAAAGCAGCGCGAGGCCGCCGGTTTGAAGGCGGAAAATCTCACCTTGACTGACGACGGGGTCGTCCACATCATCCGCCATTACACTCGCGAAGCGGGTGTGCGCAACCTGGAGCGCGAAATCGCCAACGTCAGCCGCAAAGTGGCGCGCAAGGTGGTGAAGGAAGGCCGCGAGTTTAAAGTTACGGTTGGACCAGACGATTTGAAAGAATATCTGGGCGTCATAAAGTTTCGCGACACCAAGACCGAAGAGAAGAATGAGGTGGGTTTGGCCACCGGCCTGGCGTGGACGGAAGTGGGCGGACAGATTCTGAACATCGAAGCCACGCTCATGCAAGGCAAGGGCAAATTGATGCTGACCGGCAAGTTGGGCGACGTGATGCAGGAATCGGCACAAGCCGCCATGAGTTACGTTCGCTCGCGGGCTGCCCTGCTGGGGCTGGATCCGGATTTCTACCGCCGCCTCGACGTTCACCTTCACATTCCCGAAGGCGCCATTCCCAAGGACGGGCCTTCGGCGGGGATTACCCTGGCCACGGCTTTGGTGAGCGCGCTCACCAAAATCGCCGTGCGCCGCGACGTGGCCATGACCGGTGAAATTACCCTGCGCGGAAAGGTGCTGCCCATCGGCGGAGTGAAGGAAAAGCTCTTGGCGGCGCACCGCGCCGGCAATCGCACGGTCATCCTGCCGCGCGACAATGAAAAGGATTTGGCGGACATTCCTGTAAACATCCAGCAGGAGCTCACCATTCGTTTCGTAGATACCATGGACGATGTATTTGAAATCGCCCTGGATGGGAAGCTCGAATCTCGGCCCATCCTTGTTCCGGGTGAAGTTACGCCGCCCGCCATGGAGACCCCTTCACCAGATTTGGGCCGGGAACCCATGACGAACTGAATAAAATCAAGAATGGGCCTTTTTGAGGGAGGATTTGGAAACCAATCGAAGCAGAGTTGCATCACACCGCTGAGGTTTTTGGCTTGACGTGCTTCGTGGAAGGCGGCCCGTTTTTAACCTCTCTCCATCCGGCCCGCGATTTTTTGAACTGCTTTCGACGCTTCATGCCGCACTTTGCAAGACTGCCGGGTTATCTTGAGTAATCCATCACTTTCGGAGTTCGATGCTGCGAGCGGCCTGGCAAGGTGACTCGAACCGTTAACCGGAACCACCCTGCGACCGGTAATTTCACAGAAATAGAGAGAAAAGTTATGCCTGCAAAGAAACAACAAGATGTAAAGGTAGACGAAGTTCAGGAAGAAAAAATCGAGGAACTCAAAGAAGGCGAAGTCCTCGACATCGGCAAGCTCAAGGAGATGAATATCACCACGCTGACGCAGGTCGCGAAAGACCTGGCGGTGGTGGGGGCCACGGGCCTGCGCAAGCAGGAGCTGATCTTCAAGATCCTCCAGGCCCAGACGGAAAAGAACGGCCTCATTTTCTCCGAAGGCGTGCTCGAATGCCTGCCGGACGGGTTCGGATTCCTCCGCGCCCCCGACTACAACTATCTGCCCGGCCCCGACGACATCTACGTCTCGCCTTCGCAGATCCGCAAGTTCGATCTGCGCACGGGCGACACCATCTCCGGCCAGATTCGTCCGCCCAAGGAGGGCGAGCGATACTTCGCGCTCATCAAGGTTGAGGCTATCAACTTTGAGCCTCCCGATGAATCGCGCAACAAGATTTTTTTTGACAACCTGACGCCCCTTTACCCTCAGGAGCGCATTCACCTGGAAACCGTGAAGGACAACATCTCGGCCCGCGTGCTGGACCTGCTCACGCCGGTGGGCAAAGGGCAGCGCGGCCTGATTGTTTCGCCGCCGCGCACGGGCAAGACCATGCTGCTTCAGTGCCTTGCCAATTCCGTCACCACCAATCATCCCGAAATCACTCTGATCGTTTTGCTGATCGACGAGCGGCCGGAAGAAGTGACGGACATGCAGCGTACCGTGAAGGGCGAAGTGATCAGCTCGACGTTTGACGAGCCCGCCGCCCGGCACGTGCAAGTGGCGGAAATGGTGCTGGAAAAGGCCAAGCGCCTGGTGGAGCACAAGCGCGACGTGGTGATTCTGCTCGATTCCATCACGCGCCTCGCGCGCGCTTACAACACCGTGGTTCCCCCCTCCGGCAAGGTGCTCTCCGGCGGCGTTGATTCCAACGCCCTCCAGCGGCCCAAGCGCTTCTTCGGCGCGGCACGTAACATTGAAGAAGGCGGCAGCCTGACGATCATCGCCACCGCCCTCATCGACACCGGCAGCCGAATGGACGACGTGATCTTTGAAGAATTTAAAGGCACGGGCAATATGGAAGTCCATCTCGACCGCAAGCTGGTGGATAAACGCGTTTTCCCCGCCATCGACCTCAATAAGTCGGGCACGCGCAAGGAAGAGTTGCTGGTGCCGCGCGACGAATTGAATCGCATCTGGATTCTGCGCAAGGTCCTGAACCCGCTCTCGCCGGTGGAATCGATGGAACTGATTATCGACAAGCTGGCGAAGAGCAAGTCCAATCAGGAATTCCTCTCCTCCATGAGCAACGGCGGCGGCCCCGGCGCGCGGTAATGAACCCCAGAAACGGGCAAAGCACGTGAGCATACTCTTCCGACAGTGTCGACGATGCAGGGATGCTTGCCTGGCACTTCCGGTGCTCGTGGCGTTTTTCCTTTGTGCTCCCGGAGCAAGGGCTCAGGACCGTGCAGTAAGCTCCGCAGGATTTCCGGATTTCGAGCACCTTTTCTCTACTGACCCCCAGGCTTCGCAAGGCGCCTCACAGTCATCTCAATCCGAAACGACCACTGCGACGCAGGGGCAGCAATCCTCCGCAAAGAACCCTCAAGAGTCTGCGAAGAAGCCCGAAGAGCAGGCGACTCACGCGCCCAACCCGCAGCCCAAGCGAATTCTCGGCGTCATGCCGAATTTTCGCGCCGTCAGTGCCGGAGTCATTCCTCCGCCCCCGACTCCACGGCAGGCTTTCGTCATCGCCACGCGGAACAGCTTCGACTACTCGTCCTTCATCTTTGTGGGCATCACGTCGCTGCTCTCCGAGGCGGCTGATGATCATGCGCAACTCGGCAAAGGCATGCCCGGATTCGGCCGATATTACTGGCGCGGTTTTGCGGACAAGACGATCGGCAATTACATGGTGATCTTCGCGATGCCCACGGTTTTCCACCAGGATGAGCGATACTATGCCAAGGGAACCGGCAGCATCTGGAGCCGCATGCTTTATTCCGTATCCCGCGTCGTCATCACCCCTGACTATCACGGACACCCCAGCTTCAACGCCTCGGAATTATTTGGCCGGGGATTGGCGCAGGCGATCTCCCTGACGTATTATCCCAGCCAGACGCGTACCTTCGGGGGAATCGCCAGCAAGTACGGATACGCCATCGGTCGTGACGCTCTCACCAACGCCTTCCGCGAGTTCTGGCCGGACATTGCGGTCCACGTCCTCCACCGCCATCCTTGAAGCCAGTTCCCACTTCTCGGAATACTTGCCACACCAAACCTTACTTTGATACTTTCGTACCGCCCCTGCATGGCGCAGCTTGGACTTGTTGGGCGCGCTCGTTGTTCGTCTGTCGCGGGGAAATTCATGCAGTCATCAAATTCTTTGTCAGGAAGAAGAAGGAGGTCGTGAATGGGTTCTCAAAAGTGGAGTCGAAGGTCATTTCTTCGTGCGGCCGGAGTCGTGGGGACGGCGGCTTCAGCTTCGAGGGGCCTGAGTCTTGCGCGCGTGATGGAAGCGGGGCAATCGGTGGCCGGTATGACGCCCGAAGAAGTCGCCCAATACGAGTTTTACTGGCGCCAGATCCAGATGGATTTCGAGCTTGACCGCACAATCATCAACCTGAATAACGGGTTCACCTGCCCCACCCCGCGCGTGGCGCTGGAATCGGAATTCCGCTACACGCAAATGATCAACATGGCGCCGATTTTCTACCAATACCCCATCGCCGATCGCATTGAAACCATCCGCGTGCGCATGGCGGAGGAATTCGGTTGCACCCCCGAGGAAATGGCGCTCACTCGAGGCGCGAGTGAATCCCTGCAAATCGTGCAGAATGGACTGGACATGAAGGCCGGCGATGAAGTCGTTACGACGGAGCAGGATTATCCGCGCATGCTCACCACCTGGGATCAACGCATGCGACGCGACGGCATCAAGGTGCATCGGCTGCAATTCCCCGTGCCCACCACTGGGGACGACCTCTATCAGCGCTTCGAAAATGCCATCACCCCGCGCACCAAGGTTTTTCATTTCTGCCACATCACCAACCTGACGGCGCAGATGTTTCCAGTGGCCAGGCTTTCGCGCCTGGCGCGCTCGAGGGGAATCGTGACCATCGTCGACGGCGCGCACGCCCTGGGGCAATTCCCCTTCAAGCTGCGCGATCTTGAATGCGATGCCTACGGCGTGAGCCTGCACAAGTGGCTGCTGGCGCCCATCGGCAACGGCTGCCTGTACGTTCGCAAAGAGATGATCCCGAGATTCTGGCCGCTGCAAGCCGCGCCCGAGCAACAGGATGATGACATTCGCAAGTTTGAGGCAATCGGGACGCACCCCTGGGGAATTCGCGCCGCCCTGGGCGAGGCCCTTGCTTATCATCAGGCCATCGGCGGAGCGCGCAAGGCCGCGCGCCTGCGCTATCTCACCTTGCGTTGGGCCAACGCTCTCAAGAAGTATCCACGCATTAAGATTCTTACGGACCTAAGCGAACCCGCGCAGGCGTGGGCCCTAGCCGCGGTGGACATCGAGGGAATCGACGTGCGCGACCTCAACAAATTCCTGATGGATAAGTACCGCATCATCACTGTTGCGCTCGTGGGCGGAGCGCCTCCCAATCAGGTGTTTGATTATCAATGCCTGCGAATATCGCCGAACATTTATACGACGCTCGAGGAGATTGATACCTTCATCGGCGCGATGGAAGACGCTATGAAGAACGGCGTGCCGTCCACGCAGGCCTCGCGCGAGAGCACGCGGCAGGATTGGTGGTACGCCTGATGGCGCGAGGAGAAGCGCGGGCGATCTTCGGTACAAGGAGCGATCACAATGAAGCTTCGGGGAACTTGCGTTATCGCGGTGGCTGCACTCGCCCTCATGGCGGGAGCGCTACCCGCCTGCGCACAGGCAACGTTCAAGATTCCGTATCAATTCCAGGCAGCCGACTTGAAGCTTCCCAAGGGCGAATATCGATTCGCGCCGAAGGATGCCGGGCATTTGACGCTGCGGCAGGAATCAACGGGCAAGGAATTTCAAGTGGCGTTCATAAAGCGATTGGCCCAGCCGACCCCGCCACACCACGATCCCGA
>JASHTZ010000208.1 GCA_030040295.1 Terriglobia bacterium
CACTCATAAACTATGCGGATATGATAGCACTATATTTGGGCGCAGGAGCGAGCCGCGCGAAAGAGGGGGGGAAGTATCCAAGTACCGAACTCCCCCGAGCCTAAGACCAGGGCGCAAAACTAACTTCTTGATAGGGCTCGCCCTTATGGTGACGGCTGACCTCGATCGTCACCTTGCGGTCGAGGCGTTTGAGAAAGTCGAGCAGCTTGTCAGTTGTGAAGCGGCTGAAATGCCCGTTCATCAGGTGGGACACATCGGGTTGGGCAATCCCCAACACCTCGGCGATCTCGCGCTGTTTGAGGTTCTTGCCCTCGAGAATTTTGAAAACGTGAAATCCAATCTGCGTGCGGGCGAGGAGTTGGTCAGCATCCTTCAATCTGAGGTCTGTGAAGACATTACCGGAACCAATTTGCGCCTCAATTGGTTGTTGTCGTTTCTTCTTCATTTGCCAACTCCTGTGCTTCGGCGTACCGCCGCCGGATCAGGTCAACGTCCCGCTGGGGCGTCTCTATTCCTCGTTTTGATTTCTTCTGGAAGGCGTGCAGAACGTAGATACGCTTGCCAATCTGCACGGCCGCCACAACGCGATAGGCATTCGATGAGTAGCGCAAAGCAATTTCAAGCACGCCACTGCCCACCCCCTTGAACGGTTTCGCATCCCTCGGCATCCCGCCAAATTGAATGAGCTGAAGCTCATCGCCCAACAGCTTCTTGGCCCCGTCTGGAAAATCCCGCAGGTTCTTCAACGAATTTCCCAGCCAAACTAATGGCCGTAACACCGGCGGTTTGAACCTGTCCACACGACACCTTGGAAGGATATAGTAAATCTACTATACTTTCAATCCCTGATCTGCCAAGGATACACCCAGGTGTGGGCGGTCCATATAGCCCCGGCGCCAACGCAGTTAGGGATAAGTGTATGCAACAAGGAGCCGACGGCGAGAATCAAGTTGCCCGTTAGGCCTGCGACCCTTATCGAGGAGAAACCCTAGAAAATCTCGAATCGCTCCTGATGAATCGACGGATCGGTCTTGATTATGATTTCTTTTTTGACCAGTGATTCTAGCTCGGAAATCAGGCTGCCTTCGCGCGATTTGAGCGCCTTGGCGACTCCCGGGCTGACGCGCAGCGTGATGATTTTGCCGTCAATTCCCTTGGCCATCTTACGCGCTTCGGCCAGGATTTCATTGCAGACGGTATTGACGGATTTCACCCAGCCCGCGCCAGTGCAATACTCGCAAGGCTCGCAGAGGGTGCGCTCGAGCGACTGCTTGACGCGCTTGCGGGTGACGGCCACCAGCCCGAAATCGTGAAAGGAAATGACCTTGGTGGGCGCGCGGTCCCCGCGCAGAGCTTCTTCCAGCGCCTGGACAACCCGCGCGCGGTTGCGCCGCTCATCCATGTCGATGAAGTCGATCACAATGATTCCGCCCAAGTCGCGCAGGCGCACCTGGCGGACAATTTCCTTGACCGCGTCGATGTTGGTCTTGACGATGGTGTCTTCAAGGCGATTTGTCTTGCCTACGTACTTGCCGGTATTCACATCTACGGCCACCAGCGCCTCGGTTTGATTGATCACGATGTACCCGCCCGATTTCAGCCAAACCTTGGGCTTGAGCGCCTTGTCGAGCTCCGCCTGAATTCCAAACTCTTCGTAGAGCGGCGTGTCGCTGGTGTAGAGTTTCACCTTGCCCACCAACGCCGGCTGGCAGCGGTTCACAAAGTCGAGCACGCGCTCGTAATCAATTTCGCTATCCACGCGCACGCACTTGAAGTCCGGCGTCAGCAGGTCACGCAGCAGGCGCTGCACGAGATCAAGATCGCGGTGGATCAGCGCGGGTGCGCGCAGGCGCTCCGATTTGGAGCGGATCTCCGCCCAGAGCGTGGAGAGGAATTTCAGGTCGGCCTTGAACTCCTCTTCCGAGCGGCCCTGGCCCGCCGTGCGGACAATGAATCCGCCGGTGAGCGTGCCGCGGTTTTCCAGAATAATGTTGCGCAGGCGCAGGCGCTCCTCTTCGGAAGCGATCTTGCGCGATACCCCGATGTGGTCAATGGTGGGCATGAAAACCAGATAGCGGCCGGGCAGCGCCACGTGCGAAGTGATGCGCGCGCCCTTGGTTCCCAGCGGCTCCTTGGCAATCTGTACGAGAATTTCCTGGCCTTCCTTCAGCACTTCGGAAATCTGCACCGGGTGATTGTTGCCGGGGCGGGAGGATTCACGAGGCCGGAAGGATTGGCGCTGCCCGCCTCCCTGCCCACGCCGGCCACGGCGGTGACGCGGGGCAAATCGCGGGCGCTGGTGGGGCTCACGCAGAGTGTAGCTGCGATCGCCGGGACCGCCGGTGGGCGCGGCTTCCGGCGCCGAAGCCGGGGCTTCTCCCTCCGCGGCGGCGATGATTTCTGGGGGATGAGCCTCACCGGCGGCGGACTCTTCCTCGAACCCTTCCTGCTCACCTTCTTCACCACCGTCTGCCTGCTCACCCGCATCAAGTTCGGCGCCTTCCGCGACAAATTCCGCTTCGGCGAAATCCATCGAAGCGGACTCTTCCGAATCCGGCAGGGCGTTGTCCGCAACGGGCCCCGATTCCGAAAGGGCTGGGCCGGGGCCTTCGTCCGCCTCCTCAGCAGCGAATGTCTCGGAGGAAGCGGAAGGTGTTACGCCACGAACGACGCCGGGGGCAAATGGCAGGGCAGCGTCAGATTGGTCGAATTGGTCAGTGGGCGCCGCGGCTTCGGGCGGAACCTCGTGAGTCACAGCCGCTTCGGGAAAAGCAGAAGTTTGAGCAGTTTCCGACCGAGCCGGAATATCATCCGTAATCGCTGCTTCATAAACGGTCTCGGCGCCGCCCAGAGGCTCCCGCGGGTTGCGGGACAAATTATCTTCCTGGAAATCAGTTTCGTCTCGGGCGCTCGCCGCCTCTCCAAACGCTTCAGCCCCCGCTCTTTGGGAAATTTCGGTCCTGGATTCCTCCGGGGCAGCAGATGGATGGCTGTATTTCGCAAGGGACTCGCCCGGGAGAATTTCAAAAGGTTGGGATTGGGCGGGCGCCTCGTCAGAACGACGAGGAGGCGGAAACCGCCGGTCTCCGTGGCGACCCTCGCCGAAATCGGGCCGGCCGCGATGCCTGCGGCGGCGTCCGCGGCCCCGGTCAAACGGTCTGCGATCACGCCCTTCCCGAGGCGCCGCCGGGGTAGCCGACGGACCGGCAGACGAACTGGGTGGCGGCACCGCGGTGGCCGCAGGCGGCTCCGGCTCCGAAGGCGGTGCGGCCGAGGCAGCCGCCGGCGCGGTGGCTTCCGCGGAGGGCGTTACGGTTTCCGATTGTACCGGAGCGACTGGGGGCGGCGCTGCCGGCGGGATGGCTTGTTCAGAGCTGAATTTCGCGGCACGCGCTTCCGCTTCCTCAAAGACCTTGTCGTATTCTTCCTGGTCCTCGTAGAAAAAGTCGGAAACGTAGAGGAACGCATCGCGCTCCAGGCCGATGTCCACGAATGCGGACTGCATGCCGGGAAGCGCGCGGTTGACCCGGCCCTTGTAAATGCCGCCGACCAGGCCTACGTCGGTGTCACGTTCGAAATAAACTTCCACAAGCTGGTCGTCTTCCAACACGGCGACCTTCGTCTCGTGTGGAGACGAGGAAATATACATCTCCTTCGACATGGAAACTCCCTTTTCCGGAACGCCGGGGAATCAATCCGTCATTTGGCGGAGACCAGCCTACAGCGTTCCTGAGCGGCCGAGTGACGCGGGGCGAAGAATTAGCCATCCTCGACCGAAAAATATCAGCTCCGGGTGCGTTTCAAGACGCGTTCTCAAACGCGCAACCCATTGCACCCACCCGAACCGCAAGTCGCCGGTGAAATTCGCCGGCAAGCTTTACAACTTCCTGAGCTGCCGGGCTGGGATCCACAACCCCAAACCGGCGGCCGGAAGCGCAATTTCAATTGACGTACCGCCTGGCCTTTACGCTCATTGCCAATCCAAGGCCAAAGAACGTAAAGAGCAAGGAGGATCCGCCCTGACTCATAAGCGGCAAGGGGATGCCGGTAATCGGGAATACCCCGATCATCATCCCCGTATTGATCACCACTTGAAAAAACAGTACCGCGGCCAAACAAATCATCAGAAAGGACCCAGCGCGGTCTGGGGCTGTCTGTGCTCCATCGAGCAATCGCAGGAGCAGAGCAAAGTAAAGCAAAAGCACAAGCACCGTTCCGACAAATCCCTGTTCCTCGGCGAAGGCGGCGAAGATGGAGTCAGCGCGGGCTACAGGGATGAAGCCCAGCCGGCTCTGCATGCCATTCCCCAATCCCTTTCCCCAAAAGCCGCCGGAGCCAATAGCAATCTTGGTTTGTGTAACCTGATAGCTGGAGGTCTGAGTGTTTTGTGATGGATGGACAAAGGTCATCAGTCTCTCGCGTTGGTAGGGTCTTAGGAAGTGGTAGCCCACCGGCAACGCGAGGATTCCCGCTAAACCTAACAGGGCGACGTGCTGCCAACGAATCCCGGCAAAAAAAATGCCTGCGGCGACAATCGGAATGAAGGTTAAGGCTGTGCCCAAATCGGGCTCCAAGGCTACCAGGGCCGCTGGGATTCCAGCAAGGATTCCTAGCTTTACCAAGTCCCCCCAAGAAACCGCTTTCCTCCGCCGGTCGGCGAAATAGGCGGTCACAACTAGTATTATAATCAACTTGACGATTTCTGACACTTGGAAACTCATGAATCCCAGTTGCAGCCATCGGCGTGTGCCGGCAATGCGATGGCCTGCCACCAGAAGTCCAGCCAGCGTCAACACGGAAATGCCATAAAGCCAGGGGGTTTGCTCCAAAATCATGTGGTAGTCCAGCCGACTTGCCACCAGCGCCAATACGCAACTCAGGATGACCCAATAGATTTGTTTCCGGTACAAACCGGCCAGGGGTGAATGCATGGTGGCGCTGTAGATTTCCACAACCCCGATGGCGGCAATGGCCAAGGCGAGTCCCAACAGGAGCCAGTCAATATCGCTTGTTCGAAAGGGTCTGCCCAATTCTCAATCCTCGGTTAATGCCGCGCTGCCGTATGCGGTGATTCGGGAGCCGCGGCCGGCTGCACCTGGCTTAGCACTTTAGCCTGGGTTTCGAGCTGGTTTTCCGGCGGCTTATTCCGGAGCTTCTTGTCGAAATAAGCCTTGATGACGTCCCGGACAATCGGCACGGCCACAAAGGAGTGCTCACCGCGCTGGACTAGCGCCGCCACCACGATTTCCGGCTTTTCGGGTGGCGCGTAGCCCACAAACCAAGCTGTGTTCTTATACTCTCCGCCCTTTGACGCCTCCTGCAATTCCTGGCTCACCACTTGGGCGGTTCCGGTTTTCCCGGAGATTTCGATTCCGGGGCAGCGTGCCGCCGCGCCCGTTCCTCCACCTTCGTTGACCACCGCCCACATGCCGGACTTGACCGCGGTCACGGTCTCTTGGTTCAGGGGAAAATCCTTAGGTGGAGAATCGGGAGGATCGTCGCCCAAAGCCCGCAACTGGTCCTGGAAGGCGACGTGCGGACGATAAAAAACCCCGCCCATGGCGATACCGCCGATGGTATGGGCCAACTGAAGGGGCGTGACCACCACCGCGCCCTGACCGATGGCTACTGAAATCGTGGCTCCCGCGTACCATTTGTGTTTATAAACCCGTTCCACCCAATCCGGCGAAGGAATCAACCCCGGCGCCTCGCCGGGCAGGTCGATGCCCGTTCGCGAACCCAAGCCGAGCCCCTTCGCATAGTAGTCAATCTTGTCGATCCCCATCATCTTCCCGACCGTGTAGAAGAAAATGTCGCAGGACTCGCGAATGGCGGAGTGAACGTTCACCTCGCCGTGGGACGGGCGCTTTTCCCAGTAGACCCAATCGTGGTAAGGCCGTCCGTAAAAAGTGGCGACGCCTGCGCAGTGCACGATGAAATCCGGACCGATCGTGCCGCCCTCGAGCGCGCCGGTGGCCATCACAATTTTGAACACTGAGCCGGGCGCCAGTTGCGCCTGAATGGCCTTATCCATGAGCGGTTTCAAGGGGTCGTTGGTCAGCGCGTCCCATTCTTTGGGGTCAATGCGCTTGGCAAAATCGTTGGGGTCGAAGGAGGGGTGGCTAACCAGGGCCAGAACCTCCCCGGTGCGCGGGTCCAGAGCCACCACCGCCCCAGGACGCTCGCCCATCGACGTTTCTGCCGCCATTTCCAGGTCCAGGTCGATGGTCAGGCGCAGGTCATTGCCGCTTCGAGCGGGAACGACGGACATCTCTCCGACTTCCTGACCGCGGCTGTTCACCACCACTCGCCGCATGCCATCGCGCCCGGTAAGAACCTGGTTGTATTCGCCCTCCACACCGAACTTTCCCATCACATCGCCTGGCCGGTAGGAGGAGCCAAGCTTGGCGATCATGTCTTCGGGCACTTCACCCACGTAGCCCAGCAACGCAGCCGCCGACTGGTGAAGGGGGTAGAGCCTTTGCTGGGATGGGATCAGGTCCAACTCCGGGTATTCCACGCGGTGGGCTTCAACAAAGGAAATGTCCTCGAGCGTCGCGGATTGTTTGAGCAGTACGGGCTGGAAACGCGGCAGGCTGGCGGCGCGTTCCAGTGTGTGCTTGACTTCCACCGGATCCAACTGCAGGCCGCGCGCGATTTCCGCAATGCGATTCGGCGTGAGCGTGGCCGCCGACTCCCGCGACAAAAGAACAGTGAAGGAGGGGAAGTTATCTGCCAGTACCCTGCCCTCACGGTCCAGAATCTTTCCCCGCGGCGCGATCACCGGAAGATTGCGCGTGTGGTTGCGTTCCGCCAGATCCTGATAAACGTTGTGCTGTCCGATTTGCAGGCGCCAATAGCCCGCCAGCAAGCCTAGGAAACTTGCGGCGATGGTATATTGAAAAAAGGCGGTCTTCCAGGCCGGCGGCCGTTCGTCACTCGGGAATCGGACTTCCATACTAGCCCATGCGGCTGGGGCGGAACCTAGGCGCGGGACCTCAGCTTAGTTCGTGTGGTTACACTTCTGTAGGCACGATCCAATTGCCCGGGATCGAGTTCCACGCACCTGATGAACGTAGCATAGCCCGCGCGCGATGGCAAGAATTCCATGGAATTCCAGGCTGAGGTCCCCTGGGCGGCGGCCTCGCAGGCACCCTCTTCAAATCGGCTGAGGCTGCTGAGGCCAACTCGTGTAGCCCTCTTTTCCCCACGTCCCAGTCGAAGGGCGGAAGGGGGGGCAACACGGGCCAGAATCCGTACCTGCCCCCCCCAACGGGCACCGGTTCGGTTCAAATTCCACAGGGGCAGGGCTTGTCCCGCCCTTTGCTGCGGGTTGTGACCTTTGCGCTGCATCGCGGCAAGATCGCCAACGTCGAAATCATTGAAGACCGGGCGCGCCTTCGCGAGCTTGACCTGGGGGTGA
>JASHTZ010000209.1 GCA_030040295.1 Terriglobia bacterium
CGCCCCTTTGGTGTCCGCCTGAATCGCCTCAACCTTTCGGCTGATGTCCTCGGTCGCCTTGGCCGTTTCCTTCGCCAGTTCCTTCACTTCATTGGCCACCACGGCGAATCCCTTGCCCGCCTCGCCGGCACGCGCCGCCTCAATGGTGGCGTTGAGCGCCAGCAGGTTGGTTTGCTGGGCAATGGAGGTGATGACCTTCACCACCTGACCGATTTCGGCGCTGGATTCGCCGAGTTTTCCCACCGTAGCGTTGGTATTTTCGGCGGTGCGCACGGCGGAGGTCGCAATTTTCGCCGCCTCGGTGGCATTCTGGGCGATTTCCTTGATGCTGGCGATCATTCCCTCGGTAGCCGTGGCAACGATCTGAAAATTTCTGGAAACCTGCTCGCTGGCGGCCGAGACCACGTTGGATTGAGCGGCGGTCTCTTCCGCATTTGCGCTCATCTGCTGGCTGACGGAGGTGAGCTCTTCAGAAGAGGTTGCCAGTGCCGCGGCGGTTTCCGCCGAGGTCTTCAGCGGGGCAATGACGGTATCGAGCGTGTTGTTCACACCCTCCACGATCTTGCGGAAGTCGCCCTGGTGCTTGGAGGCGTCCGCGCGGGTTGCGAGCTCGCCATCCCCAGCCGCCTGGCCCAGCATCGTGGCATCGTCCGCCAGCGCTTTCACCGCCCCCATACAGCGGTTCAAGGCATTCCCCATTTGCCCTATCTCGTCCTGGCCGTCAAAGGCAACCTGGTCGGTAAGGTTCCCAGCCGCCACCTGGTCCAGAGCCTCGCTAACCCGTACAATCGGTGTGGTGATGGTCCGTTGCAAGAAGAACCCCGCCGCGGCGACAACCCCGAAACCCAACAGCATCACGATAACCATCGAGGTGATGGTTGCGCGGGTCTGCGCCGAGGCGTTCTCCAAAGATTGGGTGCCGTTGGCGATCTTGAGCCGCGTCAACTTGTCGAGAGCGTCCTGCTCCGCCGCGCCTAGATTTGAGTTGTCGGAGCTCACGATCAGGGCTGAGGCTTCGGCCACCTTGCCATGCTGGGCCAGGTCGATAACCGGCTGCTTCATGCCCTCGTCGTAATCGTTGCGCGCCTTTTGGAAATCATCAAAGGCCTGCTGGATGTCCTCATGCCGGATGGCCTTTTGAAATCTCTCCGAGGCCTGGCTGAGGTCTTGAACGCTCCGATTCACTGCAGCCAGGCTGTGCTGCCGCCCCTCTTCACTCGAGTCCAGAATCATGTTTCGAAGGTTTATCCGCTCCTGCCCCACATTCGCCGTCATTTCAAGGATGTCTTGAAGGGGAACAGCACTTTGGTTGTATAGGTCGGCGGACGCATTTCCAAGTTTCAGCAGGCTGAAGATGCCCGTAACGCCCACCACACCACCCATGGCTCCTACGAGCAGCAGGCCGCCCATCAGTTTGGTCCCTAATTTCAAGTTCTTCAGCATAGATCCTCTTTTCCGACAACCAATCGATGCTCGTTCCCGCTCCTGGTTGAAATTTGGCGCGGTCTGCCGCAAGCGCCTGTTCGAAGGTCACCTTCGAGGCGGACGGAAGCACTAAATAACCCTCGCCACCGAAGCCTTCACGTTGAGGATCTTTTCCGTGTCCAGGGCGATCAGCAACGAATCCTTCAGCTTATGGACCCCGCGAAACAGCTCCCGCACCTCTCCGCAAAGCGTTCCTGGCGGCAACTCGAAGGATTCATCTTTGACTTCCAAGACATCTCCAATTTCGTCCACCAAAAGACTCACTGCGCCATCCTCGCGACGGACAATGACGTTCATGGGAAGCTCGCCGGCAGCGCGATCGCGAAGGCCCAGACGGCAGCGGAGGTCAACCGCCGAAACAATCTGGCCGCGCAGATTGATAAGCCCCTTCACCACCCGCGGGGCCAGGGGTACGCGAGTCATTTCCTGATAGCGGATGACCTCCTGAACTTTTTCCACTTCCACGCCAAACAGGAGCTTATCGACAAGAAACGTAGCAAACTGCTTTCCGCCTGCCATAACCGCTCTCCTGGAGTTTCGGGCCGGTGTCGAGCTTTATTGACCCGAATCCGTTTTCGACGAACGCCCCGGGCGGGATTCGGATCTCCCGTTCCACGATAAGCTTGCGTATGCGGTACGCCGCACCGCCACCGGCCCGCTGGGATCACCGATATATTCCACGTGACCGGGCTGGAAGAGATTTTGGCCGGCCAGCGAAAACTCGAAATTCCGGCCAATCCGGTATCCCACGCGCACATCTCCGGTTGAGTAGCCATTGACGCTCTGCGCGGTCAGGGAGCTGACATAGCGGTAAATGAGATCAAGCTGAAGTCGCTTGAGCATATCGAAGGAGGAATCGAGCGTCACCTGGTGCTGCGGACTCGACCCGTTGTCGCTCCCCGGACCCTCGCTGATCTCGCCTGCGGGGACCGGCGACTGCTTGATCGACATGCGTAAGAAGGAGTAAGTTCCTCGCAACCGCCAAAATTTGGTGGGTTGCCACTCCGGACCCATTTCCACTCCGTAGGTGGCGCCGAACAAGCCGTTTTGGAATTGCGCGGGCAGCAAAATATAGACCGGAGAGGGTGTGGCGGTCGGGTAGGGTAAAGTCGATTGAAGCGAGAAGGCGTCGATAACGTCTTCGCTGAACAAGTCGTGATAGTGATTGAAATAGCCATCCACATCCATAAAGACATTCTTCCCGAACAGCACGCGATAACCCGCCTCCGTGGCGTTCAGCTGTTCCGGGGCGAAATTTGGGTTGGCATTGAAGCGCGCGAATACGGGGAAGCCTGCTATCGATTCAAGGTAGCTCGATAGGTAAAAGTCCTCTTCCGCATCGGACGGCGTACGCAGGGCGTGGGTGAAAGACGCCCAAAAGGTTTGCCGGTTTGTGGGGGTCCACATCAAACGGCCACTCGGCTGGAAGTCCACACCATGGGTGTAATTGGTGTTCAGCAGCTTGGTGCCCGCGAAGAGCATCAACTTGTTGTTCACCGTAATGTCGTCTTCAATAAAGCCGCTGAACAGCGTGTCGAGGCGATGAAAGGGAAAGAACACGAGGCCGCTCGTG
>JASHTZ010000210.1 GCA_030040295.1 Terriglobia bacterium
CTTCTCGTTCCCCAACGAAACCATCACGAGTTCGGCGTTCGGCCACATTACCGCCGCGAACACCCCACGGGACATTCAGCTTGGCCTGAAATTGCATTTCTGATCGCCCGGCAAGTATAGTGGACAGGGGCGAGTGACGAGCCAGTGCAGTCAGCTCGCCACTCGCCGCGGCCCACGGCGACTCAGCCTGCAACGGCGTAGGTTGAACGACCCCAGGGATCTGCGAGGAATTCCATCGCCTTGCGATTTTTTAAATTTGCCCCGTTCATTCTCGCCTTCGCCATCACCGCGGTGGGGGCGGAACACTCGCCCCTCCTGCCTCTCCCGCAAAAGGTCGAATATGCGAGCGGCCGGCTGCCCATCCGCGGCCTAAGGATTTGCTTCGGCTCGAATCCCAGCGATGAGGACCGCTTTTCCGCGGGTGAGCTTTCGCGCCTCCTGAAAGAACGCACCTCGCTCGAACTCCCCGTCGCGGCGAGCTGCCGCCAGGGCCCCGTCATCGTCCTTACTCGCACCGGCGGCGTGGACCCTTTGCCCTTGCCCGACGAAGTTCCAGGACCGCAATCGCGCGAATCCTACGAATTGAGCATCACACCGTCGGGAGTTGAAATCCGGGGGCGATCTTCTGCCGCGGTTTTCTATGGCGTTCAAACCCTGCGCCAACTGGTGGAAGGACAAGGAAACGACGCCTCATTTCCGGCCGTACACATTGAGGATTGGCCCTCGCTCGCGTACCGCGGCGTGATGATTGACGTGGGTAGCGAAGGAATGATGTGCACTCCGCAAGAAGTGAAGCGCCAGATCGATTTTGCGGCGCGATGGAAGGCCAATCAGTATTACTTCTACAACGAGGCGAACATCGAACTGCGGGGATATCCGCTGCTTAATCCCGACGCGCGCTTTACGCAGGACCAGGTGAGGCAATTCATCGCCTACGGGCGCCGGCGGCACATTGATGTTATCCCTTGTCTTGAAATGTTCGGCCACCTGCACGATCTCTTTCGGATTGAGAAGTATTCCGATCTGTCGGACTTTCCGCACGGCGGGGAATTCAATCCGGAAAACCCCAAGGTGAAAGCTCTGGTAAATGACTGGGTGAATCAGTACACGGAATTGTTCCCCAGTTGGCTCGTCAATATCGGCTTCGATGAAACCTGGGAGCTCGCCAAGGCGGCCGAAGAGCAAGGGTCCAGCGCCACGCCTGCCAAACTCTTCGTCGATCAGTTGAATTATGTCGCTCGTCTGTTTCAGCAACGCGGCAAACGCGTGATGGCTTGGGCGGACATCATGGTGAAGTTCCCGGGCATCATGAAGGAACTGCCGCCCGGAATTATTGCCGGCCCCTGGTATTACAACCCCAAGCCCGACCCGGAATATAAGCACTGGTTAACGCCGCTGGTGGAGAACCATATTCCCCACCTGGTGGTGACGGGCGTGAACAATTGGGAGGAAATCACGCCGGATTTTGATACGGCGTGGGAAAACATTGACACCTTTCTGGCGGCGGGGCGAAAGTCGCATGCCCTGGGACTGATCAACACCTTCTGGACGGACAGCAACCAGAACCTGCTCCGCCAGTGCTGGCCCGGCATTGCCTACGGCGCGATTGCCGCCTGGCAGACCGCTCCGGTGGACCGGGCGAATTTCTATGCCGATTATGCCGGCCAGGTTTATGGCCCAACGGTGGGCGCAGAGGTCGCTGCGGCGCTCGCGAATCTTAGCCGGGCGCAAACCGATTTCCAAAAGGTCGTGGGCGGCGGCAGCACCTACGCCCTTTGGGAAGACCCCTTCACCGCAAATGCCCTGAAGCGGTCGAGAGAGCATCACGAGGACCTGCGCCAGACGCGGCTGGAAGCGGAAAGCGCGGAAGAACACTTGATGCGGGCTCTTGCCCTGGGAGGTGATCCGCGCAATCTGGAAAGCCTGTTGGTGGGCAGCCGCCTGCTGGATTACGCCGGTATGAAGTACCTTTACGCTCTTGAAATTTCGGATGCCTGGGAACATGCACGCCAGTTGCCCGAGCGGCCCAAGAGTCTTTGGGAAGCTATTGGGCCCGGCATCTGGCCGCAGACGCACAGCCGAACCAGCGATTTGATGGACGGAATCACCGGTCTGCGGGAGTTTTACCGGGCAACCTGGCTGGCCCAATACACTCCCTACCGCATGGGCACAGCCTTGGGAAGATTCGACGCCGAGTACGAGTATTGGCGGCGCCTTCAGGCCCGGCTTCAGGCCTTCGCAGGGCAATATCATGGAGAGGAACCGATTCCACCGCTGGATTCATTCGTTCACGATCGCTAGCCAGGCTTAGGCGCGTTATAATGGGCTTTGAGTCGAATGCGCTTTGAAGGGAGTCCGCAGCGGGAGCAGAGATATGGCCATCCAAATCCATCTTGAACCCAAAGTCGAGGCTGCGCTAAAGGCGGAGGCGCAGAAAAATGGACTACCTCTGAGCGAATACGTTCAGCGAATTCTGGAGACGCATGTGCCCGGCCAACCCTTGGAATCGCGAATGACCCCTGGGGAAAGGGCAAATGCCTTTGAGAGTTGGTCACTGAACTTCCCCCGCCGCCGCACAACGCCCCTTCCCGACGATGCCATCAGCCGGGAAGCCTTCTACCAGACGGACAACGAATAACGATAAATGGACTGCCTCGCTGACACCAACGTCTTGCTTCGCAGCATTGACCAAACCCATCCCATGAACCCGATTGCATTGACGGCATTGACGACCCTTCTTTCCTCGGGAGATCGCGTTTGCGTTACGCCACAAAATATCATCGAGTTCTGGAATGTTTGCACGCGACCGGCAGATCGAAATGGGTTGGGGCTTGCTCCTGCCGAGGCGGACCGCGAAGCTTCACGACTCGAAACGATTTTGACGCTTCTTCCCGACATTCCAACGATTTTCCTCGAATGGCGTCGTCTTGTCGTCACCCACTCAGTTTCAGGCGCACGTGTTCATGACGCACGGATCGTGGCAGCTATGAATGTCTACGGGATCAGCAGCCTCCTCACCTTTAATGGCCCCGCTTCACACGATATCCGGGAATCCGTGCGCTCCATCCAAATGCAGTGGCAAGACTTGCGAATCCGTAGGGAAGAAGAAAGGAGGGAAAGAACGTCGTCTGACGTCTTTCCCTGCGACGGCTCTACAATGTATCGCCTAAATTCGACAAGTGAATGAATTTTCCGTAGGCGACATCCATCTTTCACTGAGGGACTCATATGAAGCTCGCCATTCGACTTCTGGCCGTTATTCTCCTCGCGCTTGTTCCCGCCGCGGCGCAGGATTTGCGCATGGGCAGCGCGGAGGTTGACATCACGCCCCCGCCCGGCATGGCAATGGGCGGATACTTCCAGATCCGGCTGAATACCGGAACGCTTGATCCTCTTTACGCCAAGGCCATGGTTCTTCAGGACGGCCAGGTGGAAGTGGCGTTGGTATTTTGCGATCTGCTGAACCTGCCACGCGGCTATGTGGATGATGCGCGGCGAATCATTCAGTCCACCACTCATATTCCTCCCGAAAACGTCATGGTCAGCGCCACGCATTCCCACACCGGGCCGGAAATGAACCATGTCTTTCTCGACCGGCTGCAAGGCGCTCCGGCGCAGATCGCCCGCGAGTATCGCACTGCCCTGCCGGAAAAGATTGCCGAAGCCGTGAAGGAGGCGGAAGCCCATCTGCAACCGGTGGAAGTTTGGGCGGGGGCCGGCGAGGAGCGGTCTCTTCCTTTTAACCGGCGTTACTTGATGAAGGACGGAACGATTGGATGGAATCCCGGCAAATTGAATCCCAATATCGTGCGGCCGGCCGGACCGGTTGACCCGCAGATTCCCATCGTCTATTTCACTACTCCCAACAATTCACCCGTGGCGACGTTCGTGAACTACGCCATGCACGCGGATACGACCGGTGGCAGGCAGTACTCGGCCGATTACCCGGGAGCTTTGGCCCGAGCGCTGGAAGTGGTTAAAGGCCCGCAAATGTTGACCCTTTTCGCCATC
>JASHTZ010000211.1 GCA_030040295.1 Terriglobia bacterium
CGATGCCACGGCGCCATGGCCACTTGGAATGCCTGGCGGAACGGCGGCGAAGCGAAAAAGAACAATGCCGCCAGAACGCACGCGCCCGTGGCGGCTAACGCCGTCTTGCGCAGGATGGGGCTTTTGGCCAGAAGGCCATCGTCCGGAACGGCGCCCGGCCCTCGCCTGCCGGGGACAATCAAGGAAATGACCGCCTCTTTGGCCAGCACACCTGTACTGCCCACAGCCCACATCGCCGCTCCCCACGTGCCTTCCACCTGGGGCAGCTCGGCGGCCATCGCCCGGCCCCAGTCACGCGTGTCCGCGGGCGCAATGCGAATGGCCGCTTCCAACAGCACGCTCGAAGCTTGACGCAGATGCGTTTCCAGCATTGGACTTACTCAATGCAAAACTCGGGCCCACTGCAAAACGCGGGTTGGCGCACCATGGTGCGCGGGCGTGCTTCGGCCAGCTTAGTCCTGGCCAATTCCAGTCCATTCGGAGTCAGCCGGTAAGTGTGCCGCGGCGGCACGCCCTCTTCGGTGGTTACCCAACAGGCTTCCAGCAAAGTGTATCGTTCCAGACGCATGAGTATGGGATAAAGCGTGCCCGACTTGAGGCCGGTCACACGGCTCAATTCATAACCGTAAAGCCAATCGGAGGGGCGTTCGGCGAACTTTTCGATGACTAAAAGCGTCTCCGGTGATAATCGAGGGGCCTTCATGAGCTAACTCTACATATATAGAATGTTCCTGTCAAGTATTTTCTGTCGGGGTTTTTCCACTTTCGTGTGTTCTTCGTACAGTCCGCCGTTAACTTCGGGCTTCGGGCCAAAGCGGACTCGAGCGCCAGCATGCGGTATCCGTCTGAGGGCGCTCCCTTGCGGTTGGAGGGAGCCTTGGTTAATGCGAATACCACAAAGCTCGAGCCTGTCAAACTGATTCGCATGGGCTCCAGCCATGCGGTCTTGAGGAGAGGGACATTTCCGATTCTAAAAGAGGCGTCAAGCGCTCCGGCGCTCGGCGGGGCCGGCAGCGCGCGGAACTTCGCGAAAGGTACTCAAAAAATACTTGCAAGTTTGTGCAAATCGCGTTAGTTTGGCGCACAGGAATTAGACAGGTGCGCAAAGGCAAAGCTTCACTGGCACGTTGAATACCTGAAACATCCCTCGTCGGGTCGCGGTCTTAAATCGACAATTCTTAAATCGACAATAGTGAAGAGGAGGCATCCCAATGGATTGGATGTCCATTGATTCATCGCGCCGCGAACCGCATCTTTTTGCCAAACCCGGGCTTGCAGTCATTTCCGCCGCCACGGAGTGGGCACCCAGTCAGCGCAGGTTCCATCGCCTGAACAAGGTAAGCCGGGCTATCCGAACTTTCGGCCGAACTCTCGACCGAAATCTCTACCAGATCGTCTTCCTTTGTTGGGTAGGTGTGACCGTTGGCGTCCCCGCCAAAGCCCAGATCGATATGGGAAGAGTTCTGGGCCGGGTAACAGACAAATCCGGCGCTGTGGTTCCGGGCGCCAAAGTAAGTTTGACGAATGAGGGCACCAACTTTACGCGCACCACCAACACGGCAGCCGACGGCAACTACGTGTTCCCCGACATTAAAGTCGGTTCGTATCGAGTGGAGGTTGAAGCCACCGGGTTTGAGAAGTTCGTCCAGGCCGGCGTCACTGTGGATGTGCGGCAGGACGTGTTGATCAACGCCACGCTGGTGCCCGGCAAAATGACGCAAACCATCGAGGTGACGGGAGCGATACAGCAACTGCAAACCCAAAGCAGCTCGACGGGTCAGACCATTGGCGGCACGGCAGTGAATGACCTGCCGCTGAACGGCCGCGACTGGACCACCCTGGCCTTGATCAGCACCGGCGTAAACATTTCGCAGCCCGATAACAGCTTGTTGCGGCCGCTGTTCTCCGCCGACGGCCACGATCTGTGGGTGAACGACTATCGCGTGAACGGCATTGACAACAACCAGGGCTTTTCCAACCCCAAACCCTACATGGTGCTTCCTCCCCCCGATGCGCTTTCAGAATTTAAGGTGGAAACACAGAATTACAGCGCCGACCTTGGCTTTGGTGGCGGAGCTGTGGTTGACGCCACCGTGAAGTCTGGAACGAATGCGATCCACGGCGACGTTTGGGAGTATCTGCGCAACAGTGAGATGGACTCCGCCAATTTCTTTGAGAACTCGCCGACTCCTGTGAAGAAGGGCCTCTACCAGCAAAGCCAATTTGGGGGAACGCTGGGCGGCCCCGTCTATATTCCGCACCTGTACGACGGGCGCAACAAGACGTTCTTCTTCGTCGATTACCAGGGTACGCGTGCCAACCAGGCTACCCCTGAAGTGGACTCGGTTCCCACCGCAACTATGGTTTCAAGCGGGTATACTAACCTTCAGGATCTCATTAACCCTCTCTACCAGAGCGGAACGAGCACCGATGACCTGGGCAGAGTCTTCCCGCTGGGCGCGGTATTTGATCCCGCCACCACGCGCGCGGTGACCAAGGGCAGTGTGGATCCGGTCACAGATCTGACGGCCACTGCCACCGGCTACGTCCGCGACCCGTTTTACCAAGGCAGCCTGGTCAACATGACGGCATTTAACACTGCGGCCGCCGAGGCAAACATGAATATCCTACCGGCGACTAGGCTGGATTCCAATGCCATCAAGCTGCTTCAGCTTTATCCTACGCCCACGCAGTCGGGCATCATCAGCAACTTCACTTACGACCCTTCCACCACGACCTCGGCCAACCAGGTGGATTGGCGCGTGGATGAAAACATCAGCTCCGTTGACCAATTGTTCGCCACCGGTAGCTGGTCACACGAGTTTGTATTTGGTCCTCCCGAAATACCGAACTTCATCGGCGGGTCGGGCGACTATTACGGCGAAGGCAACAACACCTACGGGGCGCAGGGATATGCCCTCAGCGAAACTCATGCCTTCTCGTCCACGATGGTCAACGAGATCCGCCTTGGGTACGAGCAGTCGCCGGCGCAGAAAGAACCCTCGATCGCCAACGAATTTGGCATTCCCGCCCAGTTTGGAATCCAGGGCATCATTCAGACGGGCGGAAACGGCGGCCTTCCCGAATTCGCGATCAGCGGGCTCACCACGTTGGGAGTCGTCGGGCCTATCCAACAATTCAACTCCAGCATCTGGGACCTCACGGAGAATCTGACCAAGGTGCATGGCGCGCACACCTTCAAGGTGGGATTCCAGGGTGTTCACGAGCGAGACTTCCTGTATGCACCCAACCCCGGTGAGCGCGGCGCGTTTACGTTTAGCGGCGCCTACGTCTCGGTTCCCAACTTCAGCGGGTCGAGCACCGGCATCGCCCAATTACTGCTCTCCCCTATGAACTCGACGGTGGGCGGATACAATGACGTGGGCGGCGCCGACTCGGTCAGCGCCTCGAAGATCTACGAGACCGATGCCGATCACTACTATTTCGGCATCTACGCTCAGGACGATTGGAAAATCACTCCCAAGCTGACCCTGAACATCGGTGTGCGGTGGGATGATGACACGCCGGAAATCGATCGGCATCAGAATGAATCCAATTTCAATCCCGGTCCTCCCAACGCCGGGGCCGAGTTCGTCGTCAGCTCGACGGGGTGCAGTCAGCCCTTCTCGTCCAGCTTCAATACGCTGACGGCGAAGGACGGCATCGCGGTGGTTTGCGCGCCGGCCAGCGCCTTTGGCAGCGTCCAGAAGCTCAATTTCGCACCGCGCATCGGCTTGGCCTATCGCCTGGGCGACAAATTTGTTGTGCGTGCCGGTTGGGGCCTGTTCTACGTTCAAGGCGAGGAAGGAAGCATCGGCCAGGTCAATGGCTTTGTGAGCCGAAACTACCCGTCCTCGTTCTCGTTTTCCTACCCCAGTCCCAACCCCTACACCCCGGTCACTTACGGGAACGGCTCGATCGCGACCATCGAGAACGGATTGTCCGCCGTCTCCTTCGTCCCCTCACTCGTCAACGCTTCGGGACTCGGCTTGCTGGGACGGCAATGGAATTACGGCGGACCTTATTACGTTGACTACAACTTCATGGTGCAGTACCAGTTGTCGCCCAACCAGACGTTCTCCTTGGGTTACGTGGGCAATCAGGCGCATAAGCTGTTGCAGAATGAAACCCTGAACGACACGAACGAGATTCTGCCGCCGGGGGCCACCACGCAGAACTACGTCCCCTTCCCCGACTTTGCCCGCGGCCAGAACTACGAAACCTTCAACGGATACACCAACTACAACGGCATGCAGATGACGTTTATGCGGAAGTTCAGCGCCGGCCTCGATTTCAACGCCAACTTTACTTGGTCAAGGTGCATGTCGGCCTACCGGAACGTCCTGAGCGATGAAACCCTGCCCGCGTTTCGCGCCCCCTTTCTGTCCGGTTTCGGTATTGCGGGCGACTACGGCCCGTGCGACGCGGACGAGCCACACGTCCTTCACCTGAGCGGCCATTATGCCTTGCCCTTCGGTAATGGGATGCGCTTCATGGGCAATGCCAAAGGGGTTGTCAACCAGGCGCTGGGAGGTTGGCAGACCAACTGGATTCTGACGCTGCAAGATGGCCAGCCGTTCAACGTGGGTTGCGCGTCCTCCACCACTGCCAACTTCGGTTGCGCGGCGTTGTTAACCGGCCAGAACATCTATGCGGGACCACACAACGTTAACGACTGGCTGAACGCGGCGGCATTTGCCTCCCCTCCAGCGGCCACGGCCATTGGCCAGACAAATTATGCGCCTCTGGGAGGCCAGGTCGGCCAAGCCTTCGGACCTGGCGAGCACCGCATCGACTTCTC
>JASHTZ010000212.1 GCA_030040295.1 Terriglobia bacterium
AAAAGTGGTCTTCATAAACCCTCCTTAAGAAAGTCCACAGTCGACAGTTCACAGTCGACAGTCAGAAATGCCCCGCTGTGGGTTGCGAACTCAGTCATCAAACAGGCAGCAGCTAGCAGCCGACAGCTAAGAAGCCTCGCGCAAAGCAGGGCTGTGAACTATTGGCTATAAGCTGTCGGCTGTAAGCTCCAATTACAAAAATCCGCCCGACGCACGCAGAAACAGCAGTTTTGATAGAGGTTGCGAAGCTTGGTTCTCCCAAGCTCGCCCGGATTCTGGGACTCACGGGATCACGAGTCAATGAACGGCGTCTAATTTTTGTCTAACTTTTTTCTAAACGAGGAGTCGGCGGGTCTTAAGGCGGCAAAGGAGGCTTTGCGGCATTACGTGGCACGGGCACCCTGCCCGTGTCGCCGGCACGGTCTGGAAGGCTGTGCCACGTTTCGGTTGCGGGCCTGTCGCTTTATGGTATACTCCGGTCCATCCAGCACTGATTCTGTTGTCGAGCTAAACTCACCGCGATTCGAGATGGCGATAGGGTCGCGGTGCGGCGGGTCATTCAGGATGAGTAGTACCGGCGCCAGACGAACCATCGTTCGCTTCGGCGGGTATCAGTGTGACTTACTCTCCGGGGAGCTGCAAAAGAACGGAGCAATGGTTCACCTGGCGGGCCAACCGCTTCAGTTGCTCACGATTCTGCTGGAACGCCCCGGCGAGGTGGTAACCCGGCAGGAGCTCCAGGGGCGCTTGTGGCCAGGCCAATCCTATGGCGAATTTGAAGGCGGCCTGAACACCGCCGTCAATAAACTCCGCACGGCGCTCGACGACAAGGCCGAAACCCCCAAATTCATTGAAACCATTCCGAGGCGCGGGTACAGGTTTGTCGCCAAGCTCGATATGGACGGGGAAAAGCCTCAGGAGTCAGGGGTCGAGGCGGACGGGAGGGCTGATGCCGCCGGAGGCGCCGTATCTCTCCTGCGCCGTGCCGTGGCCGGCATCGCGGTGGCCGGCGGGCTGTTCGCCCTGTGGTGGTTCAATCCTCTCCCGCCGCCGCAAGTGACGCACATTGAGCAAGTCACCTTCAATTCCCACATCGATACGCCTGTGAAGCCGGTAATGGATGGAGGACGGGTTTACTATCTGGCGCGAGACGGCGACCATTGGAACCTCATGCAAACCTCGTTAGGCGGCGGCGATGGGCAGCGCATCCCGGCGCCCGCGCCCAATGCCGCCGTCCTGGCTGTTTCGATCAGCAACTCGCGCCTGCTGCTGGGCACATTCCATAAGCGGCAGGAGGAGGAACAACTTTGGACGGCGCCCGCGCCCGGAGCCGCTGCCGCCCGCCTGGGCAGCACCACCGCCAGCGGGGCCGTGTTCTCTCCCGACGGCCAGCAGATCGCTTACGTCCACAACGACGCCCTCTGGGTGATGGACGCCGAGGGCACAAATCCCCACAAGCTGGCCGAGCCGCTGGGCGGAGCTTCCTGGCTGGCGTGGTCCCCCGATGGGCGGTGGCTGCGCTTCACGGAGGGACCGCTCCTGCAGAACGCCGAAAACTCCCTCTGGGAAATAAATCCCGAGGGAGGCAACCTTCACGCCGTGCTGCCCGGCTGGACCCATCCCGCCACAGAATGCTGCGGGGCCTGGACGCCCGACGGGCGCTACTACATTTTCACTTCGAGCCACAGCGGGCGAATGAATCTCTGGGCGTTGCGCGAGCGCGGCTCGATTTGGCGGCGCAGCCCGCGCGGGCCGTTTCAGTTGACCAACGGACCCGGCGAGCCTTTTGGCGGCACGCCCAGCCGCGACGGCCGGCACGTCTACTTCTACAACGGCAATTGGCGGGAGGAATTGCAGAGCTTCGACCCCGCCACGCGGCAATTCCGGCCATTTTTTACCGGCGCACTCGCCATGCACGTGAACTTCTCGCGCGATGGCCAGTGGATTTGCTACGTCAACCCGCAGGAGGGCAGCATCTTTCGCAGCCACGCGGATGGAACCGGGGAGCAGATTGAGGTGGTGGGACAGGGATTGGGCGCTTCATTTCCACGCTGGTCGCCGGATGGAAATTGGATTACCTTTCAAGGGGTGGTGCGGGGCCAGCCGGTCAGGGTCTACATGGTTCCGGCGAAGGGCGGCCAGCCGGAACCGTTGCTGGAGAGCCGGACCGACGTTCGCGATGCGGATTGGTCAAGCGATGGCAAGAGTCTGGTGGTTTCGCGCGACCTCGAGGCAGGAGATCCGGCGGGAAGTGAGCTGCTGGTGGTGGATTTCGCCACGCGCCACGCCGAAAAAATTCCCGGCTCCGAGGGCCTGGCCATGTCGCGCTGGTCGCCCGACGGCCGCTACATCTCCGCCACCGGCGGCGGCCAGAGCCTGCTCAAGTTGTGGGATGTTGCGGCCAAGCAGTGGCGCGTGATTGCCCATGGGACCGCGTTCGGAATCGGCGTGTGGTCGTCCGACAGCCGTTATCTCTATTTCCAGGACCTGCTGGGCAAGGGTGAGCCGCTTTCGCGCTATGACGTCCGCCGCCAGCTTGTGGAGCCGGTGGCGGAATTCAGCGATATCCTCAAATCCGGCGTGGACCGCTGCGGGCTTTGGAGCATGACTCCGACCGGAGAGCCCCTCCTGAACCTCAACCGCAGTGCCTTGGACCTGTTCGCCGCGGAAGTGAAGTTTCCCTGACCTAAAAATCTAGCCTAATCTTAGTCTTTAGGGGCCCTTGGAGGTGGCGCTGACGTCCGGGCTTGCGACCGGGCTCTGCACGCCGCTGGCAACTGCGGCCACCGTGTACCAGGTTGGTGTCGTCGTTGACAGGGCGGGATTGGGATCGGTGCAACTCGGAACGGCGGCGGTGGATTGAGATGTGATGATGCAGTATATGGGCGTGGTAAGAACCTCTTGGCCTGTGGCCGTGCCCTCATAGACGTTGTACGACGATACCCCAAAGGTTGTACTGGCATTCCAACTCAGTACGATGTCATGGCTCGCAGCTCCGGAAAGGCTGAGGTTTTGCGTGCTTCCACTCGTACCAAGGTTGTTGTCTGTAAACGTTAAAGTTGCGGTGGAAGTGCCACCGGAGGGGTAGGCTTGGGGTTGATAAACGACCGTAATCGTGCAGGTGGCATTTGCAGTCAACGAAGATCCACAGGAGTTGTTTACCACGAAGTCGTTGGGATTTGCCGATGACGCGTTCATGGCGATGCTCGTGAGGGTCAAAGTCTGTGATCCAATATTGGTTACGGTAATGGTTTGCGCCGCACTGGCAGTAAATATGGGCTGGCCCGGGAGACTATAGGGAAGGGCTTGTTGACCAGAGAACGTTTGGAACATGGTACCGCTGGAGACCGCGCCATAGGACAAGCCTGTAATCGTTTGACCGGAGGAGTTGGTCAAAGAGATTTGTGGAGCGCCCCCAATACCGCTGACACCCGCCGTTTGCGGGCTCGTGCTGAGAGGATCACTGACCGTCACGCTGGAGCTGAGGGTGCCGGAGGTGGTGGGTGAAAATGTGACGCTGATGGTGCAACTGCCGTTGTTTCCCGCCAGCGAGCTCCCGCAATTATTCGTCTGCGTAAAGTTAGTCGAGGGCGACATCGCGATGCTACTGATGGACAGTGCGCTGGTGCCCGGGTTGGTCATCGTAATGGTTTGGGGTGAGCTGCTCGTATTTACGTTTTGGTTTCCAAAGGTCAGGGTGGTAGGCGAGAACCCGACGGAAGCGGCAGTGCCCGTACCACTCAGGCTGACGGCTTGCGGACTGCCGGCGGTGGCGTTATCGGCAATACTGATGGAAGCTGTACGGGTGCCGGAGGCGGAGGGCGTAAAGGTAACTGAAATCGTGCAGGAATTGTTGCCGCTGCCGCTGATTCCCAGCGTGCTGGGGCTTAATGGACAACCATTGGTGAGTCCAAAATCGCCGGAGTTCGTACCGCCCAGCGTGACCCCCGTGATGGTTAAGGCGATGTTGCCTGTGTTCGTCAGAGTGATCGTCTCCGGCGAGCTGGTGGTTCCGACGGTCTGACTGGCGAATGTATAGGTCGAGGGCGAAAGGCTGACGACAGAGGCGGTGCCGGTGCCGGTCAGGCTTACGGTCTGCGTTGTGGGATCCGCGTTGTCGGTGATGGTAATGCTGGCAGTCTCGGTTGATGTCTTGGTCGGCGTAAATGAAACATAAATGCTGCAACTTGAGCCCACGGCAACAGAACCTCCGGCAGTGCATTGGCCGGAACCTGTGGCAATTGCAAAGTCAGAGGCATTTGTTCCAGACGGGGCAGAAATGCTGGTGATGTTCAAGAAGGCGTTGCTGGGCGAGGAGTTGCTCAGGACGATGGAATTCGTGACTGTAGTGTTGTCCGTTTGGCTTCCGAAATTTATGGTTGCGGGTGAGGGAAGGCTGGCCACGGGACCACTGCCTGTGCCGCTGATGCTCAGCGTTTGGGTGCTGCCGGCCGTACCGTTGGAGTTGTCCGTGATGGTCAATGTGGCAGAGAGCGAGCCGGGTGTCGCTGGCGTGAAAGTGAGGGTAATGGTGCAGGAATTTCCGGCTGCAAGCGAACTGCCGCAGTTGCTGGCTTGAAAATTGCTGGCTCCGGAACCGGACAAAGCCATGCTCGAAATAGAAAGGGCTACATTTCCATTATTGGTCAGAGTAAGAGTGGAGGGCGTGGTCACGGTGGTGCTTTGGCCAAGTGGTTCCGCGGTCGAGAAGGTCACGCTGGAAGTAGAGAGCGAGGCAATCGGCGCATCGCCTGTACCGCTTACGTTCACCGCCTGCGGGCTGCCGGAGGCATTATCGGCAATACTGATCACGGCTGAACGAATTCCCTCGGCCGTGGGCGCGAACTTGGCATAGATCCCGCAACTTGCGCCCGCCGCCAATGTTTGGCCTGCGTACGTGCATTGCCCGCTGCCGGTCGCCAATGCAAATTCCGTGGTATCTGAACTAGTGATCCCGCTGACAGTCAAACTGGCGTTCCCGGTGTTGGTGAGAGTCGATACAAGCTCGGCCGCGCTAGGCGAGGAGTTAACGTTCTGGGCGTTAAAGGTGTAGGACGTCGGTGAAGCGCTGGCGAATGGACCGTTCCCCGTACCCGAAATGGTGACGGTTTGCGGGCTGGTGGAGAGGTTATCGGCCACGCTGATGGATGGGGACACCGTGCCAGGGCCCGTCGGCGTGAATTGCACGCTGATGCTGCAGGACGCCCCACCCGGCGTCAGAGTGGCATTTGTGCAGGTCGTACTGACCAGGGTAAAGCTGGAGGACCCGCTGCCCGTCAGGCTGACGCCGCTGATGGTGACACTTGATGAGCTGCCCGTGGGATTCGAAACGCTGACGGTCTGGGCGGAGCTCGCTGTACCGATCGTGCTGGAGAAGCTGAGGCTGGTGGGAGAGAATTGGATGCCCTGGATGCCCGAACCCGTCAAGGTGACCGTTTGCGGACTGCCTGGGGCGTTGTCCGCGATGCTGATCGAAGCCAGATAAGTTACCACGGCCGAGGGGGTGAATGTCGCATAGATCGTGCAAGTAGAGCCTGCGGTTAGAGTCCCTCCCGAGGATGGGCACACCACCCCAGTGCCGCTGACGAGGGCAAAATTCGTGGGATTCGCCCCGGTCAGGGTGATGCTCGAGATGGTCATGGGCGAGTTTCCGCTGTTAGTGAGAGTAACACTCTGAGACCCGCTGGTTGTTTCCACGTCCTGGCTGCTAAATGTGATGCTGCTGGCGCTCAGACCGGCCACCGGGCCGGTTCCTGTGCCGGAAAGAGTCACGGATTGTGTGCTTCCCGTCGCGTTATTGCTGTTGTCGGTTACGACGAGCGAGGCGGAGAGGCTGCCGGAAACCTGGGGCGCAAACGTAACACTGATGGTGCAGCTACTTCCTGCTCCGACTGAGCTGCCGCAATTATTCGTCTGGGCAAAAGCGTTAGCATTACTTCCGGTAAACCCAATGCTGCTAAGGGAGAGGGAGGCGTTCCCGGTATTGCTCAGCGAAACCGTCTGCGCTGAGCTTGTTGTGCCCAGGGTTTGGCTGCTGAAAGTCAAGCTCGCAGGGCTTACACCCGCGGTGGGAGCGGTGCCCGTCCCGCTGAGGCTGACGGTCTGCGGGCTGGTGGTCGCATTGTCCGTAATGCTCAAAGTGGCTGAGCGGCTTCCCGGGGCGGTTGGGGTAAACGTCACGCTGATCGTGCAAGTTGCACTTGCGGCTACGGAGCTGCCGCAGGTATTGGTTTCCGCAAAGTCGCCGGGATTAGTGCCGGTAGGGGCGATACCGCTGATGCCCAGAGCAGCATTCCCCGAGTTGGTGAGGGTGACGGTTTGGGCTGCGCTCGTGGATGCCACCGCTTGACTCGCGAAGCTCAGCGATGAGACGGAGAGGCCAACCAGAGGACCGGTTCCGGTGCCGGTCAGGGCCACGGATTGCTGGCTGTTGGCCACGTCGTTGTTGTTGTCCGTAATCTCCAAAGTGGTCGTTCGAGTCCCCGTGCCGGTAGGAGCGAAAGTCACACTCATGGTGCAACTGCTTCCCACCGCGACCGAGCTGCCGCAGGTGTTGGTCTCAGCAAAGTCGCCGGAATTACCCCCGGTCGGCGCGATGCTGCTGATCGCCAAAGGCGCGTTGCCCTGGTTGGTAAGGGTAACCGTCTGCGCCGCGCTCGTCGTGCCCAGAGTTTGGCTTGGGAAGGTGAGGCTGCTCACAGTGAGATTGACCACCGGAGCGCCGCCCGTTCCCGTGAGACTGATGGTTTGAGGGCTGCCGGAGAGACTATCATTGATGCTGATCGTGGCCGTCCGGGTCCCGGCAGCAGCCGGCGTGAAAGTCACGGTAATGGTGCACGAACTGCCTGCGGCCAATGTGCCGCTGCACGTGGAGGTTTCCGCAAAGTCGCCGGGATCGGCGCCCGCCGGTGGACTGCTGCTGGTAATCGTGAAACTTCCGGTGCCGGTATTCGTAACAGTAACGGTCTGCGCCGAACTTGTTGAGCCAATGGGTGTGCTCGGGAAAGTGAGGTTAGAAGGACTCAAGCTAATCTGGCCGGATACGCCGGTGCCGGACAGCGGCACGGTTTGCGGGCTGCCGGCAGCATTGTCTGTGACGCTAACAGAGGCCGAGCGAGCTCCCAC
The DNA here is from genome assembly GCA_030040295.1 of Terriglobia bacterium. Classification (GTDB taxonomy): domain Bacteria; phylum Acidobacteriota; class Terriglobia; order UBA7540; family UBA7540; genus Bog-366. The sequence goes on from JASHTZ010000212.1 coordinate 7,126, forward strand.
GGCGGAAGGAGTGAAGGTGACGCTGATCGTGCAAGTAGCGTTCGGCGCAAGTGTCCCATTGCTGCCGCACGTGTTGGTTTGAGCAAAATCACCGGAGTTGGTGCCGGTAATTCCAACGCTGATTCCAGTTAAGTTGGCGTTCCCCGAGTTCGTCAGCGTGATATTTTCAACCGCGCTCGCCGCACCAACAGTTTGGCTCGGACTGAAAGCATAACTGGAGGGCGAGAAGCTCACTCCCGGACCGTTACCTGCTCCCGTTAAACTCACGGACTGCGGGCTGCCCGAGGCGTTATCGCTGATAACAACTTGTGCAGATTCGGAATTGAGAGTGGAAGGAGTGAAAGTCACGCTAATGGTGCAATTAGCGCCTTGGGCCACCGAGGTGCCGCAGTTATTGCTCTGCGAAAAATCGCCGCTGTTGGTCCCGCCCAAGGAGATGCTGGTAATGTTCAAAGTGGCGTTGCCGCTGTTCGACAGTGTGACGGTTTGGGCGGGAGTGGTGCTGCCCAGTGATTGGCTGCCGAAAGCCAGACTGCCGGGGGATAGACCGACAGCTGGAGCAGTGCCAACACCGGTCAGGGTCACCGTTTGAGGGTTGTTGGGAGCGTTGTCCGTGAACACCACGGAGGCGGTTCGGGTTCCCATGGCAGTGGGGGTAAATGTAACACTGATTGTGCAACTCGCATTTACTGCTACCGAAGGAGCGCAATTGTCCTTTTCAACGAAGTCACTGGCGTTGGAGCCGGTAACCTGGACGCTGGAAAAGCTCCAGGCCGCTGATCCCCCATTTGTCACTGAGGCCGTTCCGCCGGTGGATGAACCCACAGCAACATTGCCGAAATTAACGGTGCTGGGATTCGGGACGAAGTTCGCTATAGTTACTGAAACGGTGGAACTGCCACCCCCGCCTCCGCACGACATTGACCACAGGGCAAAGGCAAAACAGGATGCAGCAAGGGTGATTGCCATGCTGCGGTCCCGCCGAAGCGGTTTCACCACCATTCTGCCTAGTCCTTTAGGCCGTTGCCCTTTGCGACCTTGGTTTGGCACAGAACCTCACCTCATCCCTTGCCATCGCCCAGACAAGGGTTCAACTTAAGGATATCGAGGGGCTTACACACTACCGCCTCAAATTCGGCCTTCACGACTATTCTTCTAATTACCTTCTAAACTTCTGGTCCCAAGGACGCCACCCGCAGAGTGGCCCGGACAATGAGTCAGTGCAGCTCGAAATGGCTACACGAGGTAAACCGGATGCCCTCATTATCGCTTCAGCCGCAGGGCGTCCGGATTGCTCATCGAGGCTGCGTCGCACTCATGCTGGGGTTGAATAGGCAACACTACTTATTACAAAGGGAACAAACCTTGAAGTCGCGGAGGAACTTCTACCGACGAGCGCTCTGAGGAACTTGCCGAAGAGCCTGCTTCAAGTAAATTCCCTCCTTCTCGCGGTGGAGAAGGATTAAATCCAAGTCGACGAGATCGGGCTTTCGGCCTTCACAGCCCAGTTTGATCAAAAAACCACCCTCGGACGCACCCGAAGATGGTCAAGCAGTTGTGTCACCCGCCGAACATGAATCGGTAGTGGGCTACTCACCTCAGTTTTAGCCGAAATCTTAAGCGAGCTCTCCCCTGGGGGCGATAGTACCCACCTCCCGGCTCCATGTCAAGCAGAATTAAGACACTTAGCCCCTTTTGCAGATTGCCGGGTTTTGCCTTAGAAAACCGTCACGAACTCCGCCCTGGGATATTTTCTCAGGCGGATGGGTTATCAAACCTTAGGCCGCTTTGCCTGATTTCGCCGAGATATTCCGCGAGCGCGGCCTTCCAATGGGGCAAGAGCTCCAAAGGAACTTGTCCGAGTGCCCGGTTTTCAAGCACGGAATTTGCCGGACGCCGCGCCGCACGGCCTGACTCAGCCGAGGTGATAGGAAGCACTTGGACACGCGCCACAGGCCATTGTTCTACGATGGATTGGGCGAATTCAAACCACGAACAGGATCCCGATCCGGTTATGTGGTATGTTCCATAAGATTCGGTTTGAATCAACTCCGCAATTTTTGCCGACAAGTGCCGCGTGTAGGTCGGGCAGCCGCGTTGGTCATTCACGACTCGCAGGATTTTCTGCTGGTGGGCAGTTCTCAAGATGGTGGTGACGAAATTCTTGCCCCCAGCTCCATAAAGCCATGACGACCTGACAATGTAAGAACGTTTCAGAATGGCGCGAACATGCTGCTCGCCCAGGCATTTTGACTTGCCGTAGACGTTGATGGGGCGGGGAGAATCGTCTTCACGGTAAGGGCCTTCCTGAGTGCCGTCAAAGACGTAATCCGTGCTCACGTAAAGCATCGCCGCATCCACTTCAGCGCACGCGGCGGCAAGGTTTCGGGTTCCAAGGGCGTTGGTCTCTTCGGCGATTTGTGGATTCGCCTCACAGGCGTCCACGTTGGTGAAAGCAGCGAGATGAATAAGCAGGTCCGGTGGGCGCGAGCGCAGGCAGGCCGAGACGGCACCCGCATAGCGGATGTCGCAATCCGCGACGTCAATTCCCCAGGCGGTGTGGTCTCTTCTGGTCAGAACCGGCAGGAGCGCCGTTCCCAACATTCCCTTGGCGCCGGTAACGAGAATCCGCAAAAGTGCCTGCCTTCAATTCAAGAAGTCGGTTTGTTGGCGCCGGTTTGCGCCACAAAATTGTTGGCCCGCAGCAGGGATTCGAACGTTCCGGCGTCGGTCCACCATCCTTCAAGGATTTCGTAAGTGAGCGTGCCTTCCTCGATGTAATCGTTGTTGACGTCGGAAATTTCCAATTCCCCTCTTCCCGAGGGCTTCAGCTTGCGAATTTTTTCAAAGACACTGCCATCGTAAAAGTAGATTCCGATGACCGCATAATCGGACTTGGGGACCTGGGGCTTCTCCTCAATTCGGATCACTTGTTTGCCACGGACTTCCGCTACGCCGAACCTCTGAGCGTCGGGAACCTTCTTCAAAATTACCCTCGCTCCCTTGCCCTGGCGCTCGAAGCTTTCCGCCGCCTGCCGGATGTTGTATTCAATCAGGTTGTCACCCAGCACCACGCAGATGGGTTGGCCATCGGCAAAGTGCTCCGCCAGGCCCAAAGCCTCAGCAATGCCCCCTTCCCGTTCCTGGTAGGTATAATTCATGTGCTGAAGTCCAAATTCCTTGCCGTTGCCGAGAAGCCTGAGGAATTCACCCGCATTTTTCCCGCCCGTCACGAGCAGGATCTCCCTGATGCCCGCATCGACGAGCGTTTGAATGGGATAATAGATCATGGGCTTGTTGAAAACCGGCAGCAGATGCTTGTTGGTGACTTTGGTGAGGGGAAACAGGCGGCTTCCTGTTCCTCCGGCAAGAACCACGCCTTTCAACACACACCTCCGTGGGCGGGCAAGGCAAGCTCGTCAAGAATCCTGCCACTCAACTTCACTTCTTGAGCCGCTCTGTGTCGGGAACGTCTGAAGTTTTCTTGGAGCCTTCCTGCAAGATGGAGAAGATGTCGGCAATCCGCGTGCGAAATACATTGGCCGCGTCGCTGACCACTTCCTCCTCCTTGGCCTTGAGCCGCTCGTTAATCTGCTCGAGGGTCTGCTCGGTTTGCTTGCGCATTTGAGCGGCGGAAACTTCCAGGAGATTTTCGGAGGCCTTTCGAAGCTCCGAGAGAACCTCATTCCCCGTCGAGCTTTGGAAGGAACGCACCGACTGCTGGAGGCGGAAGGCCACCTCTTCCAGGAGGATTCCGGTATCCTTGCGGAATTTATCGAGGGCGGCATTGCTGGATTGCTCCACCTGCCGCTGATAGTCCTGGAGGGAAGTCTGGGCTTCCAGCGTGATTTTCTGGGCCTGCCCTTCGATGCCGGCGCGCGCCTGCTCTCCCACTTCGCTCACCGTCCGGGTGCTCTTGGTCACTTGCCGGTCCAGGTTCTCGGTGGCCTTGGCGACGGCCTGCTCGCTCATGGTTTTGATCTGGAGCCCGGCCAGGTCGCGGCTCTGCTCGGTCTGCTGCTGAAGCAGTTCGGCCAGCGCGGCGCGCTGCTTTTCAATCGCTTGCTGGAAATTGGCTTGCAGATCGCGCAGTTGCTCCTCGTGCGACTCCTGCGCCGCCTTGTGCAGCCGCGTGCGAAATTCCTCCAACCCTCCCAAGGCTTGCTTGTTCAGGGTGTCAACGGTTGAGTGAGACATGGCGGTGAGCTGCTTGCGCGCCTGATCCGTGAGGGTAATGTGCAAAGCCTTCAAGTCCTTCTGAAGGTTGTCGGAAAGCTGTTGGAAATCCCGCTGAAGCGAATCAGAAGCAGATTGCACCAGCGAGCCGGAAATCTTTTCGAGTTCGCTCCGCGTGCTTCCCACCAGGGCCTGCCCCGCGTCTTCGGTCAGCTTCTTGAGGCTCTCCGCGAATTGGCCGGGAGCGGCCTGAAGGGCGGCCTCGATCTGCGCCGCCGCCTGGCTCTGCAAGCGTTGTTGAAGTTCCTGGCTGCGGCCTGCGAAAATCTCCTCCCCCATCGCCTCCAGGCGTTTGCTGAAATCCTTGCCGGAGGCCTCCGTGACGGCCCCGGCTTCCTTCTCGAGGCGCTTCCGAAGGTCGCTTGCCGCGGCCTCTCCCAGGTCTTCTGTAATGACCTGAAGTTTCTGCGCAAACAACTGCGTGGCGCCTTCCTGCATTTCCCGGGTCAGGGTCTGTATGCCGGTTTGAAAGCCTTCCAGGGCCAGTCCCGAACGCGAGGCGAGCTGCTTTTGATACTCCTCCACACTCGCCCGCAGGTTTCGCGCCGATTCCGTTTGCTCCGACTTTAATTCCGCCGTGGCTTGCTCGGAGGCGGACTTCAGCGAGTTGAGAGCCATTTCCGAGCGCTGGGTGGCGGACTGGCTGAGCGTATTGGCGATCTTGGTGATCTCCTGCTCGGAGGATTGCCGTACCTTCCGGCTTTCCTCCTGCATGCGTTCCTGCAGGCTCTGCACCTCTTGCTGCAAGGTGACCAGGGCGTCCTGCGTGAGCACGCGAGTTTGTTCCTGAAGGGACTGGCTGGTCTCGGCCAATTGTTTCGCCGAGGACTGCTGCAAGGATTTTTCCATCTCC
>JASHTZ010000213.1 GCA_030040295.1 Terriglobia bacterium
CCACAGAGGGTCTTTCACCGGTCAATCAGAAATCCTGAGGTAGAAATCCTGAGGACGCAAAGGCCGGGGCTCTCAATGTTAATGCCTGTATCAATCTATTAGTAATCTTTAGATGAGTCATATTTCCGGACAAATGAGCTCCGCAGACCGAGGATCTTTCGTGAGGGGCTATGATGGACAGCGCATTTCAGGGCTTCACCGCTGACTCATTTCTCTTCTTCGAAGAGTTGGCGAAAAACAACCAGAAGGCGTGGTTTGACGCCAATCGAGCGCGCTATGACCAATATGTGGTCGGGGCCTTTCGCAGCCTGCTGGAGGCGCTCACGCCCGCGCTGCTCAAGCTCAACCCGCATTTTGAGGTCGGGGGCAAAACCAACGGCAGCTTTTCACGCATCAACCGCGACATCCGCTTCGCCAAAGACAAGAGCCCTTACAAATCCAATTTCTATCTCTTCGCTTACGATAATCGGCATGACCGCGGCCACGGCGGCCGCCTGTACGTTGGGCTCTCCGCTGATTGTACGACCGTGGGGTTCAACATCTACGGCGCCTGGCGCGGGCCCAAGGGGGCGCTGGAAACGGTTTTTCGCAAGCGCGTGGGGGAAGAACGTAAGGCCTTCGATTCCCTTCTCACCCGCGTGGTGCGCGCCGGGCGTTATGAGACCTACTGGCACCGCGAAGAGAGAGGCGATTGGGCGCAGCATACTGGAATGCCGCGACGCGACGAAGATTGGCAAACGCTGCAAGCCTGGGTGGTGCGCAAGGTTTTCCTTCCCAACGCGCGCGGCCTGGCCACACCTGGTTTTGCCAAAATCATTGAGGGCATCTTCCGAGATCTATATCCGCTCCTCATCTTCACTTCCGCGGCCTCACCCAAGTGGAAGGCAGAACTCAAGAAGGCATTGCGTTAATCCCGTGGCCACGATCACTCCCCGTCGCCGCACCCCACGAAACGCAGGAATTCGCCCGGCATGAAACTTCGCGTCGCCGTCACTGGCAGTAGTGGATACCTTGCGCAACGGCTGATGTCTCGCCTTGCCGCCGACGCCGATTGTGAGTTCATCCTGGGCTTGGACATACGCCGGCGGGAGTTCGTGCTTCCCTGCGCCGCCGAATTTCTGCGCTTTGACCTGACGGCGCCGGCGGAACTTCTCACTGAGTTCTGGACCAGGCGCCGGATCAACGCCGGCGTACACCTCGCCTGGCAATTCGATCCTCTGCACAACCAGCGCCGACAGCGCGAAGTGGACATTCAGGGCTCGCTCAATTTTCTGCGCGCCGCGGCGGCAGCGGATTTGAAGCGGGTCGTCTATTGCGGCAGCACCACGGCGTACGTCAACCCGCAGAATCCCGCGCAGGAACCCTGGCTGAACGAGGAGACCAAGCCCTCCGGCACACCGCACTATCTCTATTCCGCACACAAAGCGGAAATCGATCGCGTGGTTCAGGGATTTCAGGAGGAACATCCGGAGATTCGGGTCACGCTTCTGCGCGGCGCCATCGTGCTGGGTCCGAACACACGGAACATCGCTTCGAAGATGCTCGATTGGCCGGGCCGGCGGTTCCCGTGGGTCTTCCGAGTGCGCGGCGCCGACCCGCCGTTCCAGTTCCTCTCCGAGCGGGACATGGGCGAAATCCTCATGCGCGCCGTGAAGTCCGAAGCGGGCGGCGTATTCAATTGCGCGGGCGACGGCACGATACGATTCAGTGAAGTCGTGCGCGCCGCGGGCAAACAGCCGTGTGCGGTTCCGGCGTGGATTCTCTACCCGCTCACCGGCTTGCTCTGGAAGCTGCGGCTTTCCCCATTTCCCGCCGGGATGCTGGACCTGATTCGCTACCCGTGGGTGGGAGACACGTCGCGGCTGAAGAACACATACGGATTCACACCGCATCGCACCACGCGGCAAGCATTGGAGGATTTTCTGGAGGCACGCAAGGCAGACCCTAAGAATTCGCTGTAACAGGGGGGTAGCGCAAGAGGACGCGGGGCCGAAGCCAGGGGGCAAACCCCTTCCCTGAAGTTGATGGATTACATTGCCTGCGCCGCAAGTTGGTATAATCGCAAGTGTGTAGTGCGTGCTGGCACGAGCGAACAAACCGGAGCGCCGGAATAGTGGACACCTCACACTGGGCGCATAGATCGCTGAGCATTCCCGGCACTGCGACGGCGCAATCAAAAGAAGGAAAGGACCGCCTTGAAACGTTCCGGAACATTGATAGCTCTTGGAAGACTCAGCCTGCTGCTAGCCGGCCTCAGCCTTTTTTCCACTGTAGGCGCGGCAGCACAGGCCGAGAGCGCCACGGGCGAGGACTTCGCTGCGGAAGCCAAGCTGCTCTATCGCGTTGTGGCGTGCAGTGGCGACGCGGCGCTTCCGGCCAACCTTGATCCGAAAATTGTGGACCGGCACTGCCAGACCCTCAAGGCGCAGATGGAACGATATCGTCGCGGCTACCTGGCGCGGGCCAAACCGTTTTTCGCCGAATTGCGCCCGAAGAATTTGCCCGGAACAGTGGTTTATCCTTTCGGGGGCGGCGACTTACTGGCCGCCCTGACCACTTACCCTGGCGCTCGCCGAATTATCACCCTTTCCCTCGAGCTGGCCGGCGATCCCCGCCGCATTATGAAAATGGATAATGCGAGCCTGGATGAGAGCCTCACTATGGTCGACCGCCACATCGGCTGGCTCCTGGCCGCCAACGACAGTACGAGTGAAACTCTGATGAGCTCCCAGCAGGGCGACCTTCCCGGCCAGCTCTCTTACTTCCTCGTGGCGCTGGCCGTACACGGATTTGAGCCAGTGGCTTTGCGCTATTTCCGCGTGCAAGCCGACGGCTCACTCCACTATTACACGGCGGCGGAGGTGGCCTCGATGGAGGACCGCACGGCCCCGGCCCGCCATGGCAAGTGGACGTCGCCGGACTTCTCGGAGGCCTTTGCCAATTCCGAATTGGTGTTTCGGCCAGTGGGCGGCGACGGCCCGCTGCGCATCCATCGCCACATCGCAGCGAACCTGCGCGACGACTCCCTGAGGAAGGATGGCCCGATACTCCGCTACCTGCAAAGCCAGGGGAAGGTGGCGGCGATGACCAAAGCCGCCAGCTATTGCCTGTGGAACCCGCGTTTTTCGCGCATCCGCGATTACCTGCTCAACAACATGGTGTTCATGATCTCCGATGACACGGGAATTCCCCCTGATGATGCCCGCAAGGCGGGCTTTGTTCTGACCACCTACGGCAATTTTCAGGGGGCCATGTGCTTTGACGACTGCCCCGACGACCAGATCGACGATGAGTTCAAGGACCTGTGGGCAGCCCAGCCGCAGCGCAAGCTGACTTTCCGCTACGGCTACGTGGACGCCAAAGGCTCGAGCAACCTGTTGGTCGCCAAACGTGCTTCGGAGGCCGCGCCGTGAGCCGATGCGGTGAGTGTGGAACCGAAAGTCAGCACCCCCGCCGCAATTTGTGACCTAAAGAGGTGTTCACGACTCGCCCTCGAATCGCTGCAGCACGGCGCGAAAATATCCCAGAGCAAACGCCATGCCCGCGTGCCAAGGCGCGCCGCACGCCATCTGCGGAGTGTGGTCAGGAATAATCACGCCTTCGAACTTGTTCCGCCTGAGGATTTCGAGAACACGCAGCGCGTCCACATCACCGTCGTCGATAAAGGTCTCGCGATAGTGCGGCGCTTTACCGTGAATGTTACGCAGGTGGACGTAGGCGAGTTTCCCCTGGCGGCTGTACTGGTCCACCACCTCATAGATGTTACCTTCCGTCATTTCCGCGAGCGTTCCGACGCAGAATTCCAGCGCGTTACGCGGACTCTTCTTCAGGTCAATCAGCTTTTGGTAGAGCCGCGGTTGATAAACCAGCCGCGGTTGCCCGCGCAACACGGGAACGGGAGGATCGTCCGGGTGCGCGGCCAGCGTGACGCCCGCATCTTCTGCTACGGGAATCACCTCGTTAAGAAAATCCCCCAGGCGCTTCCACAATTGCTCGGAGGTGATCGGCGCCACAGTGCCCGCGGGGGCGCCGGGATCATAGACCATGTTCCAGATCATGCCGTTGGGAATGGGCGTCTCGTCCGCTGCGTCCATTCCCACGGAAATCGCGCCGCCGCGCGCGAATGGGCCCTGAATGCGGCCGGCCACGCCGGCCAGAGAAAAGTTATAGCCGAGAATCGGAATGCCGGCGCGCCCCATGTTGCGGATGATGGTCT